>RFHT01000205.1 GCA_003696835.1 Bacteroidota bacterium | reverse complement strand
TCAATTAATATCACCCGATTTTTTTCCCAATATCATAGAATTTGCAGTAAAGCATAACTTATTGACTCATAATGAAGCTCAGGAAAAATTTAATTTAGGAAATTACATGGTAGAAAATTTAATTGGGACATTTGCTTTGGGAGCGGTATGTTCTTTCGTATTAGCTTTTTTGTTTAAAAGAAATAAAAATTCTCAAGCACAAACACCTATATAAAAAACAGCGCAGACAAGAGCGTTGGACAATGCCCTTGGCAAAGCAGGCACTTGACTGGTTCTGGGGTGTATCAATCCCCCAACAAGAGAATGAACGTGTAGAGATAGATAAAAGGGTTTGCACCCCACACATGCTGGCAGCATGCAGGAAATTCTCTGTATTGCCAAAAAATCCCCCTCCAACAAACAGAATCCCGAAAACCCAAAGGCTTTCGGGACAAAGAAACCCGCTTGGAAAGTTATGATGTTCCTCAGTTGGCGTCGATGACGCGGCCCGAGCCGGTGATGCTCACCGTTAGGGCAGGTTGCCCGCGGTAGCGCACATTGCCGCTGCCGCCAATGTTGATGTCCAGCGTTTGGGTGGCGTGCACCTGGGCATTGCCTGCCCCCAGTATGCGTACTTCACAATCTTGTGCAAGGAAATCAAAAGCATGCACATCGCCTGAGCCCGAAATTCTGGCCTCGTAGTGCCGGGCGCTGCCCTGCAGCTCGAAGTTGCCCGAGCCGGTTAGCTGGCTTTCAGCCTCATCGGCCTCCACATTCAGCTGCATGTTGCCCGAGCCGGTGATCTTGCCCGAAAAGCGCTCCGTGGCCAGGTCCAGCGCGATATTGCCCGAACCCGAAATCTTCAGGTCCACAAATGCACTGGCATCAAAGAGCGACTGCCCCAGCACATCGCCCGAGCCCGATACCTTCACGTAGTTGAGCGCTGGCAGGCTAATGTAAAGGTTCAGATCGTCGTGCTGATTCACACACTGCCGAAAGCGGATTTTCCAGATGCCATTGTCCACATCCGTATCCAGCAGGTCGATCACGTTTTGCTGGCCTTCCACCACCACCGAAAAGGTATCCGACTGCCGCACATACACCTTGCCGGCAATTTTGAGGTCAAAGCCATCGAAAGTGGGAAGCTGCAACGACTGCTGCACCACAGCTCCCTGGCCCTGTTCACATATTCCCAGCTCTTCACAGCTGCTCAGGCCAATAAACAGCAGCAGCACCAGCCAGATGATTCCTTTGTTTTGCGTTTTCATGGGTATGTTGGTTAAATAAATGAATGCGTTGAATGTTTGTGCCGGACCTTTATTGCCCAACTTTCCCTATGGACGCCTGTTTGCGTTCATACCCCTACCTGTCCTTCCAAAAAAAAACAGATTTTTCTTAACAGGAATTTAATCCAACAGCACAAGAGAATGAAAAAAACTCTGTAACTTTGCTCGGCAAATGTCATCAACAGATATTTGCTATGTTCAACACCCCCAAAATTGCATTTGAAGGCCTCACCTACGATGACGTCCTTCTCGTACCGGAGTATTCCGAAGTCCTTCCCCGCGAAGTGAAGATCGAATCCCGCCTCACACGCGAAATCAAACTGAACCTGCCCGTGGTGAGTGCTGCCATGGATACCGTTACAGAGCATCGCATGGCCATTGCTATGGCTGCCAGCGGCGGCATAGGCATGATCCATAAAAACATGGGCATAGAGCAGCAGGCCGAAGAAGTGCGGCGCGTCAAGCGCTCGGAGAGCGGCATGATTGTGGACCCCATTACCCTGAAAACCGATAACACCCTGGCCGATGTCTCCCACATCATGCGGGAGCACCGCATAGGGGGCATCCCCATCATGAATGGTGCAGGCAAGCTGGTGGGCATCATCACCATCCGGGACATGCGCTTTGAAAAAGCCGACGACCGCAAGGTGAGTGAAATCATGACCAGCGAAAACCTCATCACGGCTCCCGAAGGCACCACCCTGGAAGAGGCCGAAGACATTCTGCGCCGGCACAAAATCGAAAAACTGCCCGTGGTGGACCGCGAGGGCCACATTGTGGGCCTCATCACCTACCGCGACATTCTCAAGAAGCAGACCTTTCCCAATGCCTGCAAGGACCACCTGGGCCGCCTGCGGGTAGGTGCAGCCGTGGGCGTTTCGGCCGATACCTTCGACCGCATCGACGCCCTCATAGCCGCTGGCGTGGACGTGGTTACGGTAGATACGGCCCACGGCCATTCAGCAGGCGTATTAAAAATGGTAGGGGCCATCCGCCAGCGCTACCCCGACTTGCAGCTCATTGCTGGCAACGTGGCCACCCGCGGGGGGGCACAGGCGCTCATTGATGCAGGCGTGGACGCCATCAAGGTGGGCGTGGGGCCGGGCAGCATCTGCACCACCCGCGTGATTGCCGGGGTGGGGGTTCCCCAGCTTTCGGCCATCCTGCAGGCCGCCGAGGCAGCACAGCCAGCCGGAGTCCCCGTCATTGCCGATGGCGGCATCAAATACACCGGCGACATGGTGAAAGCCCTGGTGGCAGGGGCCAGCTCCGTCATGGTAGGCGGCATGCTGGCAGGCACAGATGAAAGCCCGGGCGAAACGGTGCTGTACGAAGGCCGCAAGTTTAAAACCTACCGGGGCATGGGCTCCATTGAAGCCATGAAGGCCGGCAGCAAAGACCGCTACTTCCAGGATGTGGAAGACGACATCAAAAAGCTGGTGCCCGAAGGCATAGTGGGCCGCGTGGCCTACAAAGGCCGTGTGGCCAAGGTGCTCTACCAGATGGAAGGTGGCCTGCGGGCGGGCATGGGTTACTGCGGAGCCCGCGACATCCCCACTCTGCAGATGCGACAGTTTACCCGCATCACCGGAGCCGGCCTGCGCGAAAGCCATCCCCACGATGTAAAGATCACCAAGGAAGCCCCCAATTACTCCAGAAGATAGCAGCACGAAATGGACAAACAACAGCTGATTTCTTTCTTTGGCCATCATTTCAACCACCAAATCCCCTTTAACAAACTACTGGGTATGCAGGTGGAGAAGGTAGAAGCAGAGGAAGTACTGATAACTTTTAACAATAAACCCGAACTCATCGGCAATACCATCCACAACATCCTGCATGGTGGAGTTACCTCGGCTGTACTGGACTCGGCCGGCGGCCTGGTGGCCATGATCAATGCCATAGAAAGGCTGGAAGACCTGCACCTCGCCCAGGTTCAAAAACAGCTCAAAAACCTGGGAACCATCGACCTGCGGGTGGACTACCTGCGCCCCGGCCGGGGAGAAGCCTTTACCGTCAGTGCCAAAGTGATTCGCCACGGCAGAAAGGTGGCCGTAACCCGCATGGTGATGACCAATGAGCTGGGGGTAGAAATTGCGATGGGTACTGGCACCTACCTGGTGGGCTAAGGAATACGCAACCCCTGGCCGTCTCAAAGAGGGAGCAAGAAATGCCCCGGTCTTTTCGCCGCAGATGCCGCTTTTTTATGCGCATGTGTGAGGGTTCCTTAGGGTGCCTGGGTGTTTCCCTTATAGCCCGGATTAAACCAGGCCATCGACAGGGGCGTTTCCAGCTTGCCTTCCGCACTCAGAATCTGGTCTTTCAGGGGGCCGTCAATTTGGAAGCCCATGCGCTGGTAAAAGCGCACATTGCGCTGGTTGTGCATGCGGGTATGAAGTTCCACACGGTGAATATGGGGCCAGTAAAGCCGTACCTGTTGTAAAAAATGGCTAAGGAGTTGTTTGCCTATCCCCTTTCCCTGATGCAGCGGGTGCACCACAATGGTGAGCCCGGTGAGCACATGCTGAAAAGCCAGCAAATCAGGCGTCCAGGCATGCATTTCTGCTACCACTTCTTCCCCCAACTCTGCCAGCAGTATCAGCCCCCGTTTCAGAGATGCCTGCATAAATTGCTGAATATAAGCAGGAGTGATTTCTTCGGGCCGGCGGATAAGCCCCAGGGGGTCGCGGCTCACCAGCCGGTACAGTGCCAGCAGCGTAGAAGCATCCTCTGGTACAGCCGGCCTGATGTGCAGTTTATCCATTTGTTTTGAGCTCGAAATGAAAGAGATCCGGCCGCTGGTAATGGCCGGAGGTATCCAGGGTCATGCGTTCCTGCAGCACGCGCAGAGGGTCAATTTCGGCCAGCAGCACAGCTTCGGTATCCCACTGGGGTGAGAGCAGGAAATGGCCATCGGGGCCAATGAGGCAGCTCCCCCCCCGAAGCAGCAGTTTTTCAGGCTGGGTACTCAGTGTCTCCGGCATGCGCAGCTGTGGGGGCAGGTCTTTTACCCGCATGAGCTGGCCTACGGCCAGCACAAAACAGCGACCCTCAAAGGCATAATGCCTGCTGGCCAGCTGGTGTATGTCGTGCACAGTGGGCCAGAGGGCCACATGCAGGTGCTCCCCTGCATTGTGCAGGCATTGGCGGGCCAGGGGCATCCAGTGCTCCCAGCAGATGAGCCCTCCTATCTGTACGCCGTTTACGCGCACGCTTTTCAGCCCCCGCCCATCCCCCAGGGCGTACACCAGCTTTTCGGTGTAGGTGGGCATGAGCTTGCGGTGGTGGTTGAGCAGTTGGCCTTCCGGGCCGATGATGAGCAGGCTGTTGTAGATGCTGCCATTTCCTGGCCCTTCTTCCACCCGTTCGTTGACGCCCAGCACCAGTGTAAGCTGGTGCTGGCGGGCCAGGCTGGCCAGGACTTCGGTTTCAGGGCCGGGCACGCAAATGCTGTTTTGGTACATCAAAGCAAATACTTCTTTGGTGGGCGGGTGGTCCCACAGGGCTGCTTCTGGGCAGTGGTCCAGCCAGGCGGGGTAACCAGAGAGCCAGCTTTCGCCTATGGCTACTATCACCGCTCCGCCTGCGGCTGCCTCTTCTATGTGGGTGCACAGCTTTTGCAGGCTGGCCTGTACATCCAGGTAAATGGGGGCATGCTGAACGATGGCTACTTTTAGCATGGAGATGAAAAGCGGACTTCAGGTGAGAGCAGGCAGTTTTTCGAGGTTGAGCATAGCGGCCAGTATGCCAGTGGGGAAACGCTCCAGTATTTGATGATAGGCAGTGAGCCGCCGCTGGTAATGGGCCAGGCGGTCCTGTAAGGGCGATTCGTAGTGGGAGAGCAAACGCCGGACTTCGGCCTTAATCTCCATAGAGCCAGCCGGCCCGGTAGCACCAGCCTGCTCTTCCAGCTTGGTTTCCAGCAAAATGAGCTGGGCCCTGGCTTCCGAAAGGGCCTCGATGCTGTCTTTCAGCCCCGCCTGGGAGTCGTCGTTTATCATGGGGGGAAGGAGGTCCAGCAGCTCAGCCGTTTGCCCCTCGGCCTGCCCGGCTGTAACGCTTTCCCTGAGGCTGTACAAATTTTGCAACAATTGCTTCATCAGGCTCTCCAGTTCCCCCACTGTCGCCTCTACATGCCCCCTGGCCTGGGCAATCTTGTTGAAATAATACACCCCTGCTGCCAGCAGAATGGCCAAAAACCAAAAAATCGGATTTCTCAATAAATACAGAATGAGTTGCATAATGAACAGCTTTAAGGATGGGGGGCCGCTTTATTAGCTGAAAGACAGTAACTATTCAGCACCCTCAGGGTGAAAAAAAACAATTGTTGTAAGTTGCTCATTTTCAATGAAATGTATTAACCACCTCCAACTCCTCCTTGAAAAG
>RFHT01000003.1 GCA_003696835.1 Bacteroidota bacterium | reverse complement strand
GCCTGCTCAAATTGATGGGTTTCCAGCGCGATCCTGCCCAGTAGGCGGTAATTACTGCTGGCGCGTATGCGTTTGAAGTTGGTAGAATCGGTATTGATTGCCAGCGCCTTGAAGGCATAGACCCTGGCCTGTCGGAGATGCTCTGCCCGGCTGTTGGCTGTGGCACTCTGGCCAGCTATAAAGTGAGCGCGGGCCAGGTTGTGATAGGTGAGGCTTGCATTTTTCGAATAAGCCGTTTGGACGCCCAGCAACTCATTCAGCAGATAAAACGCACTATCCAGTTTATGCTCTTCCAGATACACATCGGCCAGGTTATTGGATATACTGCTGTAGTAAATGTTGTGGAGAAACTGCAGTTCGGCAGGCAGTTGGTTGAGCTGCTGGTAGGCCAGTTTGAATTGATGGGAGGCAAGATCCAAAAGTCCTTTATTTTTATAAGAAACCCCTAGTTTGTTATGCCAGTAAAATTGTCCCAGGCCGGAAGCACCCATCTTTTGCTCAATCAAATTCAACCCCTGCAAATACCAGGAAATGGCCTGCTCATAATCGCCCTTCAACTCGTGTTGGAGCCCTAAATTATTGTAGAAAAAATCAATATCCACTTCGGGCTGTAAGCAGTTTTCTGTGGTTTTGATGTGGAGTCCCTTCATCAAGTGGTTGATGGCCGAATCTACCTCTTCCACGCCTATGAAATACATGGCATAAGCTTCGTGCAGGCCCGAACCAATCAGACAAGAGGAAGGAATGTGGGTATGATAGGCCGCCTGCGCATCCAAAATGAGCTCCTGCATGCGGGAAAAATCCTTTTTGTAATAATAGGCCTTGGCCTGACGCAAAATGGCAGTGCACATATTTACCCAATCTCCTTCTTTTCTGGAAATAGCTTCTTCTGCCAAATAATGGGACAAGGCACAGTCAAATTGCCAGATTTGTATGCAGCTATCGCCTTTTTGTAGAGTGGTTTTGGAATGCATACCCACATCAGACTGGTTCTGGGCCCGCAGCAGCAGGTGCGAAACCATTAAAAGCAGAAAAATTCCCGCACTTATTATTCTTGGCTTGTGAGACATGCCGATGCTTTATACAAAAAAGCAGGTATCAACGGATACCTGCTTAAAGGTAGAAAAAATAATTCAAGGAATGAGTGTCGGCAGTACTAGATCTCCCACTTTTCAGCCAGAGCCAAGGATTTCGGTAGAAATTCTCAGGGAGTCGCCATCTCCTCCGGGGTGGCAGGCCACTACATTTCCATTAGCCAGGATAAAGTCGCGTCTGCTAATGGTGCCCTCCCAAAAGAAAGCGAGTAAGGTTCTTCCCTTGTGTCGTATGCTCACGGTGATGTCGGCATGAAATTCCTGAACCTGCTGAAGCGCATCTACCCCCAGAAAAAAGTCGAACTGCATCAGGCTGCCACTTATGCGTTGGGTTTCTTTTTTCCAGATAAATTTTCCTACCCCTTCTCTCTTTCCTGGATTTCCCCAACTGGAAGTTTGGGCATTCCATATCAGGTGAAGGTTGTCGCTTTCGCCCACAGCTCTTGCCCGGTTTCGCTGTATGCTCACCGGCTGTACTTCAAACTGGGCTTCATAGGCCTTTTGCTCGTCGAAGCCTGGTACTTGAAAGACGAAATCCAGGATGGTGTTGTCGCCAAAAGGCCGGGTTTGGGTTTCGGTGTGTTGGGCCTCGCCTTCCGGCATTACCGACAATTTTGTACGTATGCCATTGGCAGTACCCGCCTGCAGGTCGCGCGTGTTGTTGTCTTCGGGAAAACTAAAGCGGGCATCTACCGTCATTTGGGCATGCTGAAGCCACGCTTGTGTTTCGGAAGGAATTTCTACGCTGATTTTTGCCAGGTTGGTGTCCCAGTTACCCTCAGCCGTCAGGGCAAAGCCCGGAGGCAAGGTGTCGTGAGGGCTTCCCGCTGTAGCAGGCATAGCTGGCAGGGGCTGTTGCCAGCGAAGGTTCTGGACGATACGGTTGCCATCTTTTAATTTGAGGTGCACGTCAATGAAGTAGGAAGCCTGAGAGTCAAAACGAAACTTTCCGATGGGATAATCAATATGCAGCACATTGCCCTTCATGAGGTGTTTGCCTTCCAGCACCCGGCTGGCCCGGCGGTTACCTTGCTTCACAATGCGTATATCGGTAGTTAACTGCCGTGTCTCCGCCGGGCTGCCCGCAGCCTCGGCTGCCGGGCTAAGCTCCAGTTGGAAGTGGAGATAAGTTTTGAAGGGGTAACCCTCATCATTGTACATGGCTGTACACAAGAGGCTGGCACCATTGGAGAGCCTGATGCTGTGGGGAGGCCTTGCAGTAGCAACGGCAACGGGACTTGCAAAAGGAGTGTTAGACATGGGTTTACAGGATTATGGGTGAAAATGAGGTGCATGCGCACAAGCTTGATGCATGATGATACCAAAATTTGACAAAAAGTTACCCATAATCCCTGTGAAATGATGAAAAAAAATCATAAGTTCATGCCTGATCCTCTTTTTTGCTTCACTATTGGGTAACCTTTTCAGGGTTTTGGTATAAGGAATTAAGCCGATGGCCATCTAACAAATCAATGAACCGCAAACTTGAAACCCTGCCCGTTCCCCTGCTGCCGGTTCCGGCAGCAGGGAGCTGGCATCAACCCCCAGAACCATGGAAAAACAAATTTATGCACTGCTGGTAGGCATTAATGAATATCCTGTAGGAATACGCTCTCTGAATGGTTGCCTGGAAGACGTTCGAAAGATAGAGACCTTTCTGAAACAAAATTTCGGACAGGAAAACCCTACTGCCAGTGAGCCTCTGGCTGAAGCTGCCCAAAATGGAGGTGAAAGCGTGGTAGTCACCAGCTATGACAAGTTGCATATCTGTAAAATTACCAATGCCAATGCCACCTATCACAACATCATTGCAGGTTTTACTCAGTTTTTGCGCAAAGCAGGACCCGATGATGTGGTGTGGTTTCACTACAGTGGGCACGGCACCGAGGCCTGGACTGCCGATGAGTTTTTTGAGACAGTGGAGCCGGGGGCGCTGGACCAGGTGCTGGTTTGTCATAAAAGTAAGCCTGAGGATGGGCAACTGTTGCTGGCCGATAAAGAGCTGGCCGCCTTGTTGCATGAGGTTGAAACCCTCGATGTAGAGGGGCAGGCAAAGGAGAGCCCCCACATCGTGGTGAGCCTGGACTGCTGCCATTCGGGTACCGGCACACGCGACCCCTTTGATGAGCCCTTTGTAAGTACCCGCAAGGTGGTGATGCGCAAGGCCACTACCCGGGAAGAGGCTATAGAACGATCCGATGAAATCCGGAAACTGGACGATTACTACGGCTATGGCAACGGCAAGCCCTTTGAGGGGGTGCCCCTTTCCCGGCATGTATTCATGGCTGCCTGCCAGAGTGATGAGCTGGCAGCGGAGGATCCGGGGGGAGGTGCATTCACAGCAGCTTTGATGCGTACCCTCAGCCAGTCGGGCAATCAGATTAACTATGCCGACTTGCTCATGCGAACGCGTGCCTTTATTCGCAAAACCCGCGACAAGCAAAACCCCCAGTTCAGCACCTACGGCAACTTCAATCCCTTTACCCGCTTTCTCGAAGGCTCTCCCCTGGGAAGTGCCGACCGCTATCCGGTATGGTTCAACCAGCGGCTGGACAGGTGGCAGGTGCAGGCAGGGGCCATTCACGGCCTGCCCACTCAGCCCGAAACACCCATACAGGTGGCCTTATTCAGCACGGGTACCAATGGCCGGAAAGTGGCTACCGCCACCATTACCTCAACCGGAGCTCAAAAGAGCACCCTGAGCCCCCTGGCCCTGGAAGCTGGGGCCGCAGTGAGCGAAACGGCCGAAAACCTGCAGGCGGAAATTACCCATCTGCCTGTGCCCCCCGTTTTTGTGTGGCTGCATGGTGTGGAGCCCTTCGTGCAAAAACTGAAAGACAATTGGGATGACAGCAAAAATGTGCAGCATGTGGCCGGGCCGGAAGGCGAACAGAAACCCATGCTGGAGGTACACACCGCTCCGGATGAGGCCGGCTCCTCCTTTACCCATTACCTTATCAAAGACCGGCGAAGCGGAAGGCTGCTGCAGCGGGTACCGGCCGAACCGGATGCAGCCCCCACGGCAGTGATGGACAGCCTGGGGAAAATCGTGCGCTGGGAGCGCACCATTGAGCTGAAAAATGAGCAGTCGCTTTTACTCAATAAGTTCGATTTTGAACTGCTGGTGCAGGAGGCCCCGGTAAAGCAACAGGTGTTCTCGGCAGGGGAAGTCCTCATTCACCTGGATACGGAAAAGTACTTTGAACACATCAAAGATAATGGCGAAAAGCTGCTGTTTACCCGTTTCCTTCCCAGGGTGCGCATTCGGCAGATCAATCAGGATCTGTTCTTTTACTTGCTGCATTTGCGGCCCGACTATTCCATTCGCTCTTATGCCGGGGAAATCCCTTTCAAAATGGCCAATCACGAAAACCTGAACGGGGTGGTAGCGTTTCCCATAGAGCTGAACCTGCTTACGGAGGTGAGTAAGCGGGATCCCGAAACGGGTGAATTGGTGCTGGTGGGGAAAAATTGGGCGCTGAGTGAGGGAGAAAATGAAGCCACTAGCTACTTCAAAGTCATTGCTTCTACTGAGGAGATAGATATTGAGCAATTGCTTCAGGATAAACTGGGGGGAAGCCGGGATGATGATTTTGAAGAAACAGGCGATGACCGCATTTCCAATGACTGGTGCAGCAAAACCATTAAGCTCACCATGCTGCGTCAGGAAAATGAGATTCCCGGCCTGGATGCTTCGGCCCTCACGCTGGCAAATGGGGCCATAGAGATCGCCCCCCATCCCGAACTACGTGCCGGGGTGGGCTTGCAGCAGAGTGGGGGAGGCAGGCGCAGCCTGGACCCCACGCACTTGTTTGCACT
>RFHT01000204.1 GCA_003696835.1 Bacteroidota bacterium | reverse complement strand
GTGGGTAAAGTCGTACTTGGAATACACCCGCACCTGGTTGTAGGCACTCACCATGATGGTGTCCAGGCCGGGGTCATCCTCCCAGTTTCGGGGTATGGCCACCCGCCTGATGATGAGGTCGCTTTCTGGCAATTCCAGCCTGGGTTCTTCTTCCTCCGAGAGTTCCTCTTCCACCGCCAGGGAGTCTATGGTCAGCTCCAGCTTGCGGGTGAAAGTAGAGAGTTCGATGTTGTTGAGATCGGCATCTTCATTGAGGCCTCTGGCCAGCAACAGCACGTCTTTGAGGCTCATATTCGGGCTCACCAGAAAGCTGTCGGGCTGGCGCACCTCCCCTGTTACATGTATGTACTTTTCTTCCTGGAAGTCTGTCTCCAGAAATACCAGCAGTTGGTCGAAAAACTGCATGCGAATGTTGTGGGCCGGGTCGCCCTGTATGGCTTTTTCCAGGTCGATGTCTATGTACTCAATTTCGCCCGGGCGCACAAGGCGGGTGATATAGGCCCGTTTGAGGTAGGCACTGGTGTCCAGGCCACCGGCTTTGCGGATGATGTCCATCACCCGCTGGCCGGGCACCAGCTCGTACATATCGGGGTACATTACCCCGCCTTCTACCTGCACCACGTTGTATTGCTGGCGCTTTTGCTCCTGCACCACCACTTCATCTCCATCCATCAGCAGATAATCCTGCCCATTGCCGATGAGGGAATCCAGAGAAACATCGTCGTAAATTTCCTTGCCGTTTTTGATTCTGCGTATTTGCACATTGGAGGTGCGGGCATGGGTGGTAAAGCCACCTGCAAACTTCAGCAAGGCCGCCAGGTTTTCCTCTTCCTTGAGTTCATAGCGCATGGGTCTTTTTACGCTGCCACTGATTTTGACCACTTTTCCATGCACGGGCACGAATACGTAGTCGTTGTTGTCGAGAAAGAGGGGGTCATCTTCGCCTTCGAGCCAGAACTTGTACATGTCGAAGACCTTGACAATGCGGCCGTTTCTGCGCACCCGTATGTTTCGCACGCTACCATTGGGAGCAATACCATTGGCATAAAAGAGGGCATTGTAGGCAGTATTATTGGCAAATATCTCATAGGTGCCGGGCTCATTCACTTCCCCCACAATGTTGACACTGACGGTGCGCCGGTTCTGGCCCATCACGATCTGTATATTGGAGCCGGGGTTGGTGATGCGGCGGTAGCGCCGCTCGAGCATGCGTTTTACATCGCCGTAGGTATAGCCCGCCAGCACAATTTTCCCCAGGTTTTGGCGAAATATCGAGCCGTCGCGCTCGACGGTGAGGATTTCCTGCAGCTCCGAGGGGCCCCAAATAGATACAATGAGCTGATCACCCGGCCCAATGATGTAATCATCGGGGGGGATGAGGCTTTGGTTGCGGGTGAAATGAGCCGACACCTCATCGAAAATATGCTGGCCATAAATTTTATTCCGGGCCATTTCCAGGCTGTCTCCCGGGCTCACCTCATTGGTTTCTTTTGCCTGCTTTTTAGGAGGGGGTTCCGTCTTAGGTTCGGTTTTTGGAGGAGTAGAGGCAGGGGCAGGCGTGGAGGCAGGGGCAGGCTGGCCTGCAACTGGGGGGGGGCAGGCTCGCTGCCAGTTTTGCCGGCAGCCTCTATATTTTGCCAGTAGGTATCTATGGCCGACTGGATTTCGGACTCGGGTACGCCCATTTGCCGCAGTCGTTGGATGTACTCCTGGTAAGAAGCCGGCAACTGGCGGTTACTACTGGCTGCATTGCCCGGGCCGGGTGCCGCAGGGATGTTGGCCTGGTTTTGAATGCTGTCTTTTGGGGGCTGCTGAGCTTCCACCGCTCCAAGCTTAACCAATAGGAACAGGATCAAGAAAATTACGTGTTGTGTATAAAAGAAGTGTTTGTGCATATCATATCCGGAAAGATGCTGCAAATCTAAGGAATCGTTTCATTATTTATGGATTTGGGCAAATACAATAAGTCAATCTTTCTTACTTGCGAAAAACAGCTTTCAGGAAAGGGAACGATATGTACAAATAAAAATTATATGGTTTAGGTTTTGATATATTTCCCATAAATTTGCGCTTTGCTTTGGAGCAAGAACATTCAATAACACCTATGAGCTTACATCACATTCTCAGCCTTCTGATTTGGGGAGGGATCACCGCAGTATTTTTTTCATGTACACCCAAAAATGAAAATTTGCCTATAAACGATCCACATTCCTATTCCCAACCCCACAAAGCCCGCGTGGTACACCTGGAGCTTGACCTTCAGCTGGATTTCGACCAGCAACAGATCAATGGCACAGCTGTGATGCAGCTTGAGCGCCAGCGGGGCGTCAATCAACTCATTCTGGATACCAAGGATCTGGATATACAGGCGGTTCAAATTTCGGATGATGGCGGCAATTTTTCCGACACGCCCTACCTGCTCAAGGAAAAAGACAGCATACTGGGGGCTCCGCTGGTGATAGAGCTGGGCCCGGCCACCCGCTATGTATCGGTGCGTTACCTCACCTCGCCCGGGGCCGAGGCCCTGCAATGGCTCCCGCCTGAACTGACCGCCAGCAAGCGGGCTCCCTTTCTACTCACCCAGTCTCAGGCCATCAATGCACGCACCTGGGTGCCCATACAGGACAGCCCCGGCATACGCTTTACCTACGAGGCCAGGGTGCAGGTGCCCCCGGGCCTTATGGCCCTGATGAGCGCCACCAACCCCACCAGCCTCTCTGAAAACGGCATCTATGAGTTTCGCATGGAACAGCCCATACCGGCTTACCTGCTGGCCCTGGCAGTGGGGGAGCTGGTGTTTGAACCCCTGGGCAGCCGCACCGGCGTCTATGCTGAGCCTACCGTGATACAGGCTGCCACCTTTGAACTGGCCGAAATGGAGGAGATGATGCAGATAGCCGAACGCCTCTATGGCCCCTACCGCTGGGAGCGCTACGATGTCATCATTTTGCCGGCCAGTTTCCCTTTTGGCGGCATGGAAAACCCCCGCCTCACCTTTGCCACCCCCACCATCCTGGCCGGTGATCGCTCCCTGGTCTCCCTCATTGCCCACGAGCTGGCCCACTCCTGGTCGGGCAACCTCGTGACCAATGCCACCTGGAACGACTTCTGGCTCAACGAAGGCTTTACGGTATATCTGGAGTACCGCATCATGGAGGAGCTCAAAGGGCCCGACTATGCCGAAATGCTGGCTGCCCTGAGCTACCAGGACCTGGCCAAAGAAGTGATTAAACTCGGCCCCCAAAGCCCCGATACTCACCTGAAGCTGAACCTCGAAGGCCGCCACCCCGACGACGGCATGAATTCCATCGCCTATGACAAAGGCTACTATTTCCTCAGGCTGCTGGAACAAAAGGTAGGCAGGGAGCAATTCGATGCATTTCTACGGAAATATTTTGATACCTATGCCTTCAAAACCATGACTACAGAGCGCTTTGTGGAAATACTCGAAAAACAACTGCTCAAAGAGGACGAAACCCTCATGGAGGAAATTGACATACAGGCATGGGTGTACGGGCCCGGCGTGCCCCGTAATGTGCCCCAGGCGCATTCCAAACGCTTTGAGCAGGTGGAGGCCGTGCTCATGTCATGCATGGCCGGGGAAGACCCCCAAAAGCTGGAGACCGCCAACTGGAGCACCCATGAGTGGCTGCACTTCATACGCCACCTGCCCGACTCGGGCAGCGCCAGCCTCATGACCCACCTCGACCAAACCTTTCACCTCACCGCCAGTACCAATGCCGAAATACAATGCGCCTGGTACACCCAGGCCCTCAAAAACCAATATGAACCGGCCTACCCCGCCATCAGAAACTTCCTTATGCACGTAGGCCGCCGGAAATTCCTCATGCCCCTGTATGAAGCCATGATGCAAACCCCCGAAGGTCGCAAAATGGCGTACGACATATACCGCCAGGCACGCAAAAACTATCACCCCATTGCCATCAACTCCATAGACAGGGTAGTAGGCTGGGTAGAATAATAGCAGCGGTTCTCATTTTTCCTCCAGGATCATTTTCAGGTGATTTACCAGCACCTGTATGGCCTTGTACATGTGTTTATTGTTGGGAATAATGAGGTCGCACACCTTCTTGGCCGGCGCCACGTACTGTTCGTACATGGGAGCTACGAAGCGGGAGTAGTCTCTCAAAATAGAATCAAAGGAATAGCCCCGCTCGCTGTGGTCGCGTCTGAGGCGGCGGGTGAGGCGAATGTGCTCGTCGGCATCTACGAAAATTTTCAGATCGATGAGCTTGTACAGCTCGGGATGGTAAAAAATAAACAAGCCCTCCAGCACCAGCAGGTCCGTGGGGTGATAATGCAGGGTACGGGCGGTAGAAGCGGGATTGTTAAAGGTGTACTCCTGTATGCTCACAGGCTTACCGCCTATGAGGGTTTTAACGTCCCTTACAAAGGCATCCAGGTCCACCGACTCGGGGTGGTCAAAGTTGACCAGCCCCTCTTCATCCTTCTTTTGCTGCTCGTACTGCTTGTAGTAGTTGTCCTGTGAAATGAGGTTGACGCGCTCCTGGGGCAGCTGGCTGAGCAACTGCTTTAGCAGAAAGGTCTTACCCGAGGCACTTCCGCCACAGATCCCGACAATATAGGGTTTGGGTTTCATGCCTATTTCATCTTCACTTTGAGCACACCGGCCACTTTGGCCAGCAAGGTGAGCTGGGTATATCGGCTGCCAATGCGCTTTTGCAGCTTGCCATTGAGGTTCATCAGCCTGCGGGTGTAGGGCTTGGAAAGGGTGCGGGCGCCAAAAGCCACCTTCTGGGGACCGCTCATGCCCTCGCGCCAGGCGTTGAGCTCTTCATAAAGCAGGTTGAGCTCCTGCTCGTTTTGCTGGCTGAATTTTTGCAGGTAGCGGTATGTCTTTTCGGGATTGATGATGCGCAGGGATTCATCTATGACCCCCACCAGGGTAATGGCCAGGCCGTCAAACTTTTCCTGGGGAGGCATATCGCCATAGGCCAGGCGCTGCAGCGCCTGCTGGTGGGCGCTCAACTGGCGCATACTGGTGCAGCTGCTCAGGCAGCAAATCGCCAGCAGCAAACAGCTAACATACAGGGTGTGTGAAGTCTTCATCGGTTTTTGCTGGGCAAATATACGAGGAATTTGCATTTGTACAGCCTTCCATTCTTACGCCCTTTTGTTATATTTGCATGCATTTTCAGGTACAAAAGATTTTTTCATCGCATTTTTATTTAAAAAGCATGAACGTCAAAATGAAAGCCCCGTTTCCTCCCAATACAGAAAAGCTGTCTTTACCGGATATAGATAAGGAGATACTGGCCTGGTGGGATGAGCACCAAACATTTGAAAAAAGTGTGAGCGGACGCGAAGGCCAGCCCAATTTTACCTTCTACGAAGGCCCTCCATCAGCCAACGGGCGGCCCGGCATCCACCATGTGATCGCACGCACCATCAAAGACATATTTTGCCGCTACAAAACCCTGCGCGGCTACCAGGTTAAGCGCAAAGCAGGATGGGATACCCACGGCCTGCCCGTGGAGTTGCAGGTAGAAAAGCGCCTGGGCATTACCAAGGAAGATATTGGCAAAAAAATCAGCATAGAAGAATACAACCGGGAGTGCAGAAAAGACGTGCTGCGCTACAAAGATATATGGGACGACCTCACCCGCAAAATAGGCTACTGGGTGGACCTGGAGCACCCCTACATCACCTTTGAAAATGATTACATAGAGTCGGTATGGCACCTGCTCAAGCGCCTCTTTGACAAAGGGCTGCTCTACAAGGGCTTTACCATACAGCCCTACTCCCCGGCCGCAGGTACCGGCCTGAGCTCGCACGAGCTCAACCAGCCCGGCACCTACAAGGAAATCAAAGACACCACCGTGGTGGCACAGTTTAAGGTAAAGGGCACTCAGGACGAATACCTGCTGGCCTGGACCACCACGCCCTGGACGCTGCCCTCCAACTCGGCCCTGGCCGTGGGTAAAGACATAGACTACGTGAAGGTGAAAACCTTCAACCCCTATACCCATAAGCCCATCACCGTGATACTGGCCAAAGAGCTGCTGGGCAAGTATTTTACCCCCGAACAGGCCCAAAAGCCTCTGGAGGAATACCAGCCCGGCGACAAGCTCATCCCCTGTAAAGTGGTAGCCGAACTCAAAGGCGCTGTGCTAGAGGGCCTGGAATACGAGCAGCTCATGCCCTACGTTCAGCCCGAAGAACCCGCTTTCCGCGTCATCTTGGGCGACTTCGTATCCACCGAGGAGGGCACCGGCATCGTCCACATTGCCCCTACCTTTGGGGCCGACGACTTCCGCGTGGCCAGACAACACCACATCCCCCCCATCATGGTAAAGGATGAGGACGGAAACCCCATGCCCCTGGTGGACAAAAAGGGCCGCTTCGTGAAGGAGGTAACCGACTTTGCCGGCCGCTACGTCAAGGACTACGGCCAGCAGGAGGAGCGCCCTGTGGATGTGGACATCGCCATCAAGCTCAAAAAGGAAAACAAGGCTTTCAAGGTAGAAAAATACGTGCACAGCTACCCCCACTGCTGGCGCACCGACAAACCCGTGCTGTACTACCCCCTCGACAGCTGGTTTATCAAAACCACGGCGATGAAAGACAAACTCATCGCCCACAACAACACCATCAACTGGAAGCCCCCCTCTACCGGCACCGGCCGCTTTGGCAACTGGCTGGAAAACCTCGTGGACTGGAACCTGTCGCGTTCGCGCTTCTGGGGCATTCCCCTGCCGGTATGGGCCACTGAAGACATGAAAGAGCTCACCTGCATAGGCTCCATGCAGGAATTGAAGACCGAAATGGAAAAAGCGGTAGAAGCGGGCTTTATGAAACGGGAAGAGATGGAGGCCTTTTTGCGCGAACCCGACCTACACAAACCCTACGTGGACCGTATCACCCTGGTGAGCGAGTCGGGCAGGCCCATGAAACGGGAATCAGACCTCATAGATGTGTGGTTCGATTCCGGCGCCATGCCCTTTGCCCAGTGGCATTACCCCTTTGAAAACCAGGAGCTCTTCCGCAAGCATTTTCCGGCAGACTTCATCTCCGAGGGGGTTGACCAAACCAGGGGGTGGTTCTTTACCCTGCACGCCATAGCCGTGATGCTGGAAGACAGCGTGGCCTTTAAAAACGTGCTCTCTACCGGCCTGGTGCTGGACAAAAACGGTGTGAAAATGTCCAAACGCCTGGGCAATATGGTGGATCCCTTCGAAACAGTAGAAACCTATGGAGCCGACGCTACCCGCTGGTACATGGTCGGCAACGCCGCTCCCTGGGAAAACCTCCGCTTTGACATAGAAGGCGTTAAAGAGGTGCAGCGCAAATACTTTGGCACCCTCTACAATACCTATGGATTTTTTGCCCTTTACGCCAATATAGCGGGCTTTGAATATGGTGAAAAGATTCCTCTGCAGCAACGCACCGAGCTGGACCAGTGGATCATTTCGGCCCTCAACTCCCTCATCAAGGCCGTAGCCGCCTACCTGGACGACTACGAGCCCACCAAGGCCGTTCGGGCGCTGGAAGCTTTCGTCATCGATCAGCTTTCCAACTGGTACGTGCGCCTTTCGCGCTCGCGCTTCTGGGATGGCGACCCCCAGGCATTCCAGACCCTGTACGAGTGCCTGCAAACTGTGGCCATCCTCATGAGCCCTCTGGCTCCCTTTTACGCCGAGCGCCTCTTCCAAAACCTCCGCCGCCCGGGCGATGCCGAAAGTGTACACCTTAGCGACTACCCCCAGGTAGAGGAAGCGGCCATCAACCTGGCCCTCGAAAGCAGCATGGACATGGCCCAGCGCCTCACCAGCCTCATCCTGCGCATACGCAAGCAGGAAAGGGTAAATGTGCGCCAGCCCCTGGCTCGTGCACTGGTGGTGGTCAAAGATGATGACATGCGCCAGCAACTTCAGCGGGTTGAGGCCCTCATCCGCAAAGAGGTCAACGTAAAGGCCCTGGAGTACATATCCGAAGACAATGAGGTACTCGTCAAAAAAATCAAACCCAACTTCCGCAGCCTGGGGCCCAAAGCCGGCAAACTCATCAAGCAAATAGCCCCCGCCCTGGCCAAACTCAGCCAGGACGACATACGCCAGTTTGAGCAAAGCGGCAAATGGGAACTCCAGCTGCCCGGCCAAACCTATACCCTGGAGCTGAGCGATGTGGAAATCAGCAGCCAGGACATTCCCGGATGGGCCGTAGCCACCGACGGGCGCTATACCGTAGCCCTGGACCTCAGCATCACCGATGCCCTCAAACACGAAGGCATCGCACGTGAGCTCGTCAGCATTATCCAGCGCCTCAGAAAAGAAAAGGGGTTTGAAGTAACCAACCGCATAGAAATAAAACTCTCGCAAAACCCCCTATGGGATGACGCCATCAAAGAATTCGCCTCATATATATGCGGGGAAACCCTGGCCGATAAACTGGAACTCGTAAACGCCAATGGAAACCAGGGCGATCCCATCGAAATTGACGGCACAAAAGGCTTTATCGTACTTAGCAGATAATTTCATTTGCAAATAAAAGTTTTAAAGTAGAACTTTAGGCAACTTTTTTGAGTGTGTACAAACTTTTGTGCTTTCTTTTCTCCTGTATAAGCAGGAGGGAAGGTGGTTTCACCTTAATACATTTAGATATGGAAGAGAACAAAAGTGAAAAGAAATTCTACACCAAGCAGGAACTGGAAGAATTTCGTCAGATAATTTTGGATAAACTGGAAAAAGCCCGGGCCGAACACAAGCGCCTTGCCGACAGCCTTAAGGCTTACAGCGGCACTTCTGCCGACAGTATCAACTTCACCGAGTTTGGCAATGAAAGCCGCGAAAAAGAGCAGGTGGAGATCCTCATGGCCCGCCAGTACAAATTTATCAACAACCTCGAAAAAGCCCTCATTCGCATAGAGAATGGCACCTATGGCATTTGCCGCGTAACGGGTAAACTCATCCCCAAAGAACGCCTGCGCGTGGTGCCCCATACCACCACCACCATAGAAGGTAAAACCATGGGGAGGGGAGGCAGTTGAGCGCTCCTTCCAACTTAACCTTTTGGGTATTTTGCTCGTTCTTTATGTGCAGTTATTGGTTTTTTGAAAAAAGATCATTCCTTGAAAAAACCTCATAAATATTTTTTGATCGCTTTCCTGGTGATTGCTGTGGACCAAATCACCAAGCTCATTGTCAAGCTCAATATGGAGTTGCGGGAGGAAATCCGCGTGATTGACGATTTCTTCAAGATACATTTCATAGAAAACAAAGGCGCAGCCTTTGGCCTCACCGTTGCCAATATCTTCAACAGCTTCGGGGGCAATATGTCCGAAGAAACCAGCAAGCTGATTCTTTCCATTTTCTCCATCATCGCCGTGGTGTTTATTGGCTATTTTCTTTATAAACTGGCCGACCACCGTTCCCCCTTGCCCTATTTTGTGGCCCTCATTTTTGGCGGCGCCCTGGGCAATATCATCGACCGCACCTTCTATGGGGTGTGGTTTGCCTCTATCAACGAGTATGAAGGCGGGCTGTTTCACGGCCGGGTAGTGGACATGTTTTACTTCGATATTTGGTACGGTACCCTGCCCAACTGGATCCCTTTCATTGGAGGGGAGTTGTACTCCCTCTGGCCCATTTTTAACGTAGCCGACGCCGCCATATCGGTGGGGATTGTGACCATTCTGATTTTTCAGGGCAAATTTTGTAAGATGGACGCCGCTGCACGTAAGGCTGATCCCTCCAGCAGCTCCCCTGCATCATCTGAAGACGCCAAAAAACCCGAAGAAAACTCCGGATCTGCCACCATTGCTTCCGAACATACATGACCCGCATCTCCTTTATTGCCATTGGAAACGAACTGCTCAAAGGCAGAATTGTCAATACCAATGCTGCTGAAGCGGCCCTGCTGCTGCGCCAGCACGGCTATGACCTCAATCGCATGCTGGTTGTGGGCGACGAGGCCAGCGCCATCGCTGAAGCCGTTACGGCCGAGCTGGAACAGCAGCAGGTAGTGCTGCTCTCGGGCGGGCTGGGCCCCACCCGTGACGACCTCACCAAAAAAACCCTGGCCGACCTCTTTGGCAGCCGCCTGCAGCTGCACGCGCCCAGCCTGCAGCACCTCAAAGCCCGTTTTGCCCAACGCAAGCGCATGCTCACCCCCCGCAACCAGCAGCAGGCCTACCTGCCCCACAATTGCGAGCCCATTCCCAACGCCAAAGGAACGGCCCCCGGCATGCTATTCAAAAAAGGCAAAAAAATGCTGTTTGCCATGCCCGGGGTGCCTTTTGAGTTGCGTTACATGCTGGAGCATGAAGTCATTCCCCGCATCAGGCAGGTATATACCCCCACTTTTATTGAACACCGCATTGTGCGCCTCAGCCACATACCCGAATCTCATGCTGCCGACCGAATGGCAGAAATAGAAGCCACCTTTGACCCCCATCTTTCTCTGGCCTACCTGCCCCGCAACGACGGCTTGTGGCTGGAGCTCTCTGTCAAGGTGGAGAAAGGCCGGAAAGACCAAATGCTCACAGCACTGAATACAGCAACGGCCCGCATCAAAGCGCACTTTACCGACTATGTGTATGCCGAGGGCAGCGATCCCCTGGAAGTGCTTGTAGGGCGTTTTCTGCGGCAAAAATCCCTCACCCTGGCGGTGGCCGAAAGCCTGACCGGCGG
>RFHT01000203.1 GCA_003696835.1 Bacteroidota bacterium | reverse complement strand
GGCCGCCCGTCTCCGTCCAGGTCGCCCAGGCTGGCCAGGGCACTGCCAAAGCGGTCGCCGGCCCTGAGCTCATAGGGAAAGCCAGCTGTTCCTTCGGTGATTTTCAGCTGACTCTCCACGCTTCCCTGCTGATTGAGAAAAAGTAGCCAAATTTCCCCTTTTGCAGCCTCATTTTGCATGTCGGTACCCACTGCCAGCACGCGCCGGGAGGCAGCCCCCTGCAGGCTGGCCAGGGCAGCGCCAAAGCGGAAACCGGGCCCCGTGCCGCCTTGGAAGTCGCCTTCCAGGCGGCTGATTTTTTGGCTGGATTTCACCTCCCCATTGGGTTTGAGCAGCAGCAGCCATACCGCTCCTGCGTCCCGGCCGCCCTCGTCGCGCCCGGGCTCGCCCACCGCCAGGTCGGCGGTGCCGTCGCCGTCCAGGTCGCCCGGGCAGGTGATGGCCCAGCCAAACTGGCCTTGGGGCTGCAGCTTGCCTGCAACATTTCCTTCCTTTACACGGATCTTTTGGCTGGCCCTGACTTTGCCGGAACGGTTGAGAAACAAAATATATACAGCTCCGCTATTCTCCCCTGCCTCATCATTACCCGTTGCCCCTACGGCCAGTTCATCCACCCCGTCGCCGTCCAGGTCGGGCAGCAACGCCAGGCCCCGGCCAAAATGGTCGTAGCGGCGAAGCTTTTCCTTGAAATTCCCTGCTTTGCTGCTGATTTTTTGGTGTTGGTACTGGTACAGTATGCCCTGTGCCCGCAGGGCAGGCAGAAAGAGACAGAAGCAAAGGAGCAGGCAGGTGCAGCTAGCAGACCAGCATTTCATGGGGATCTTTGGGCCGGATTAGAATGTTGAACCTTACAACACTACGAGGAAAAAACGCAAGAAGCTTACCAATTGTACATGGCCAATACACTTTCGGCCATTTTTTCGGCCTGTGCATGCCGGTACAGGCTGCACTCGTAGCCCAATACTTCCGGCCAGTACACCTCCGGGTCGAGAAAATCTACTGATATAGCAGTCTCTATGAGCTCATCGTAGTTGGGTACGGGGGCAACCTTGCTCATTTGGTATATTTCTTCTTCCACATTGTATTCAATGATGATATTTTGGTGTTTGCTGGCGGGAAAACAGGAGATAAATACCACACTTCTCACCAGTTGACTGGCATGGTGTTCGAGGTAGCCAATGGAGAAAAAGGGATACAGCCACTGCTTGTAAGGAATCCCTTTTTGTCTCAAACACGCCTTCAAAGCCGATATTTTGTCCTGCAACAAATGCCGCAAAAGGGGTTCCTCCCTGAATTTTTCCATGGGGCGCCATCGCCCTTTCCAGTTGTAAAACTCAAAGTCTCCCAGGCGGAGTTTGATTACAAACTCCGACTCCCGGTCCAGCACATAGCCCGGGTAATAGTAGCGCTTGCCGCAGGCCAGGGCATAATCAATTTCCACCAGCATGGTGTACAGGCCCAGGCTGTATTTTTTATAGGCCGGCGCCTGGTCAAACAGCCCGATGAGGCTGGCGATGCTGTGCTGCCCCATGTCGAAGTAGCTCAGCGCCACCAGGCGGCTGCCTTCATATACACACACCTCATAGGTATCGAATATTTGCTGATAGGCATCCAACTGCAGAAATTGCAGCAGGGACTCAAACACAAAGCCCCTGAAGCGATGCTTTTGTTGCTGGTAGAGGCGCTCCTTGTGTTGGTTGATGGAAGCCCGGCCAATTTCTACCCGGAAGCGACTTTCGTTCCGCCTCATGATCTTTCGCAGGCGCTTTTTGAAGTGATAATGGCCCAGCTTGAGCCGGATATTTACCGGGGAATGAAAATCCCCCTCCATGCACACCAATTTGAGCCGGTACAGCATAGAAGCACTCCGGAACCACCCACTGGCCAGGTAGCGATCCAGCCGGGCAGGAGAAAGCGAATGGGGAAAGTAGTACTGAACAAGCACGATGGGATGCGGTAAAGTGTTAGGGCCTGTAATGAGCAACTGCCTGAATTTACATACATCCCCTTGTTTTCGCAATTCCTGCACCATTTTTTTCTGCCTCAGGAGTGACATTCGCTTCCATAAACCATCTAAAGCATAGCAGAACGACGGCCTGGAGTTGTTGTTTAGCTAATCTTTTATATTGGTAAAATGTTCTTTTCCTGTGTTTTCAATCAATCCTAATTTACAACAAAACATCATGATTAAAGAATTTCAGAAATTCATTATGCGCGGCAACGTGCTCGATCTGGCTGTGGCTGTGATCATCGGCGGCGCTTTTGGCAAAATTGTTAGCTCTCTGGTCAACGATCTCCTCATGCCCCCCATTGGGCTCATGTTGGGCGGGGTAAACTTTTCCGACCTGGCCATTACCCTGAAGGAAGCAGTAGTGGAAAATGGGGAAGTAATTGCTGATGCCGTATCTGTTCGTTACGGTGTATTCCTCCAAACCGTGATCGACTTTTTGCTGGTGGCCTTTGCCATCTTCATGGTGATCAAAGCCTACAACAGCATGAAGAAAAAAGAAGAAGAGGCACCGGCGGCCCCTCCTGCACCTTCGGCAGAAGAAACTCTGCTTACGGAGATACGCGACCTGTTGAAGCAGCAAAACGGCTAAGGGGAACCAGAGGGGCTATGGAAATTCCACCCCGTTGTAATCGGTGATGTTGATGGTGGGAATGGCGGCCTTAAAAAAGGCATTGATGCGGGCAATAAAGATATTGGCAATGAAGGCATTGCCGCGCGGAGTGGGATAAATGCCATCCAGGGAATACATGCCCCCCGTGATGTATTCTGCGGTAATGGGCACGCCATCCACCACCAGACCCGACTCATTGGCCAGCCCCAATTCGTGATACATGTCCACCAGAGCGATACGCGCTTTGGGCAGGTGGGCGTTATGCGCCTCTACCAGCAGCCTGATCTGTTCGTTATAGGCCTGGGTCATTTGCCGGAGGTAAAGCAATTCCGATTCGTCCAGCACGTAATTGCCCGGCAGGGGGCGGGCGGCACTCAAGCCCAGTTGCTGGTAATGAATGAGGCTATCGGCTATGAGCAGTATGCGTTCATGGGCTTTGGCAGTACGTACCCCTGCCGAAGTTTGAATATAGATAGGTTGTGTGCTTCCGCTGCAGTTTTCCCGGTTCACCCATAGATACCCCACCGTGTTGAAATAAGGAAAATGGCTCACATCAGGTATATTGGCTACCAGGCCGGGCGTGGAGGGGTCCTGCGCCAGCAGGGCCTGCAGGCTTTGGTTGAAGAAATAGGCGAAGCTGTCGGGTTTAATCAGCTCGCTGCCAGGACTTTCGCCCCCTTTAAGTGCATAGTTGAGTACATTTTCCGTACCCAGCCACAGGGTAAAGAAATCAGTTTTAGCCCTTGCCAGCCAATCATCGTAGGCCATTCCTCCGGTATCCGGCACCTGGGCCATATTGCGAAAAAAGGGATTTTCCAGGTGAAGGGTAGCTGACAGCGTTTGTTCAATTTTCAGGCCGGGAATGGCCAGGTTGTGAAAAGGGGGGCGCGTTTCCAGCGTTACCTTCCAGTGAGGTGAGGGGGGCACTTTGTGTACCTGTGGCTCTGGGGGCACCAGGTCGCAGGCCTGCCGTAGCAGTGAATCCAATTTGAGGTAACCCGTGCCGTTTTCGGGCAGCAGGGGTTGGTTGAAGGGGATATCATTAATGAGTCGAAACTGCTGGACCAACAGATTGGGATAGGACAATTCCTGACCTTCGCGGTACAGCCCCCCGTTCATAAAACCGGCCGTAAATCCATCTCCTACGGCAATGTACTTGCCAAAACTGAGCTCACCGCTAAAAGGGCGGGGCGCATCCAGCTCTGCGCTGCAGGAAGCAAAAAGAAGAAGAAGCGGCAGATAAGAAAAAATCAGCGTAGAGCGATGTTTCATAAACCCTGGGTTAAAATAGGCTTTTTTGCTATAACTAGGTATCGAAAAAAAGAGGCTGAACGTTGACAGCCTACAGAAAAATGAGGGAAATATTGCTTTTCTGCAATTTTAACGCCAGTTTTTTGGGAAAAATTGCAAATGCCTTAATAAGTGTAGCGTATGCCCAGGCCCAGCACCGAAAGGGTAGATTTGTAGGTGCCTCCAAAGCCGGCTTCCCGGAAAAAAGCGGTCCGCTCACCAGTAAAGGCGTACTGATATACCAGGTCGGCAGTCAACTGCTTAAACAACACTGCGCCTATGCCCAGGGTGAGCCCTATGCGGTTGGCGTCGGGAAATTCAGGGGAAACAAAGTTGTCAGTTACCGGCGTGGTATCATACCACAGGCCTGCCCGTACGCGTATGTGTTCATGGGCAATGTACTCTCCCCCTATGCGGAAGCTCATGCTGTTGCGGAAGTTTTTGGCCATTTTGCTGTCGTGCAGCCTCAGGGTATTGTCGGCATAGTCAATGCCCAGCGTATCCAGTTTTTTCCAGCCTGCATAGTTGATGTCGAATGCCAGCCGAAAATCCTCCTTGGGCTGGTAGGACCAGCCCAGGCTCCAGATGGCAGGCAGGCTGAGGCTGGAAGTGTAAGTGGTCTGGGGAAAAAAATCCACCAGGGAAGAAGGCACCTCAAACTTGGCCTCCCCGGCCACAATCTCCATTTGATAGCCCGAACGGTAGGTAAAGCCCACCGAAAAGGTGTCATT
>RFHT01000202.1 GCA_003696835.1 Bacteroidota bacterium | reverse complement strand
GCAAGTTTTCGTTTATACAATCAAACAAAGCCACACAAACGGAAGTTACACCTCTGTACGCCTTTTGTAGCACCTACATTCTTTTATGTCTGTTGATCAGTGGATACTCCTTACATAAAAACACTTATTAAATCGCCTTATTAAAAAACAACAATGAAAGAAATCCTCGTTCCTGTTAATTTGCGTGCTGATTTTGAGAATCTTCTTGCCTATGCCAAATCTGTTGCGATCCGAACCGAAGCCCGGCTCACCTTTTTTTATACGGGAACCCGTCGGCTGCTGAAAGGGAAAGGCCCCAATGAATACGAAAGCACTGAAGATGCTGCCTCTTTTTACCGCCGCATACGCTCCAACGAGATGCGCGGCCTGGTGCGCAGGCTGTTTGAAGAGAGCAAACACGCACAGATCAATTTTCGGTTTCGCTACCATTTAGGCAGCAACACGCGTGGCATTATTCGCGAGTGCAAAAGCCAGCATTACGACCTGCTCATTTTGGGTACGCACGAACAGGCGGGCCTGCGTGGCTTTGTACACCAGGCCATGGCATCCCGTATCATGGGAGAGGTAAATACCCCCGTATTGGTGGTGCCTATTTCAAGCAGCTTCAGCCAAATTGAGCACATCACCTACGCCACTGACCTGAGCGACTACGACCCCAACATCATCAAGCAGATCAAAAGCATAGCGGCCATCTTTGATGCCCGCCTCACCATTGCACACGTAAACATCGAACAGAACGGCCAGAACGAGGCTTACCTCAACAGCCTGGAAAAAACCATTTCCGACACCCTGGACTACCCCAAGGTTTATTACAAATTTTTTGACCATGCCGACCCCCTGGGTGGCATACAGAAATTTGTAAAGCAAAACGACACCCATTTGCTGGCCATGATCAACCGCAAGAAGTTCAGGTGGAGTGAGCTCTTTTCGCCCAAAAGCCTCACCCGCAAAATGGCCCGCAACATGACCATCCCGGTGCTGGCCTTCAGCAAACCTTCTTCCTGAATACGGTAGCGCGGCTGAGCGGAACAATATTTCACCCCGTCTGATGCTTTCAGTCGGGGTGTTTCATGCCTTTGGGCGGAGGACTGTGTTTGCGGTAGTTCCAGATGCCGGAGTCGTCATCCTCATTTTCTTCTGGCTCAGGGCTGCCTTCGCGGTAGAGGTCTCTGATGGGTTTGCGCATCAGCAAAGCCGTAACCACTCCTGCCAGCGCTCCCAGTAAATGACCCTCCCAGGAAACCCCTTCCTGCCCGGGCAGCACCCCCCACACAATGCTGCCATACAAAAAAGCCACAATGAGCGACAAGGCCAACGCACGGCGGTCGCGGCTGAGCACACCGGCAAAAAACAGGAAAAAAGCCAGGCCGTATATCAGGCCGCTGGCTCCTATGTGGCAACCCGGCCTGCCCATTACCCACAGCCAAAAGCCCGAAGCCAGATAAATATACAGCCACACCCTCACCGCAATTTTTCCATAAAAGATTCCCACCGCTGCCCCCAAAATCCATAGGGGTAAGGTATTGGCTATCAAGTGCTTAACTCCTGAATGAAAAAAAGGTGCCGTAAAAATGCCCCAGGCCTGCCGCCACACCCTGGGGCGAATTCCGAAACATTCTTTGGGAATAAGCGAAAAACTTTGTAAAAGAAGGATGAGCCAGAGTATTATCACCATAATGCCCATGATGATGATACTTTGCCGGATTTGTTTTATGTTTGCGCTCAAAATTAAAATATTTGTAAACTACGAAAATAAATGCGATGATCGCGGCGTAAATTGATGGTAACAATTAATTGCAATTTACGTTTTTTAATCATCTATTTTTTTTTGGGTGCTTTTTAACTGAAAAGCCGTATGTACTGGACACTTGAACTTGCGATTTATTTGGAGGATGCACCGTGGCCTGCTACTAAGTACGAACTCATGGACTACGCCCTGAGATCGGGTGCGCCTATGGAAGTGTACGAAAACTTAAAAGAGCTGGAAGAAGAAACGCCTTACGAGAGCATTGAAGAGATCTGGCCGGACTATCCGACCAAGGAAGATTTTCTCTTCAATGAAGACGAATACTGACGGTGCATATTCGTCTGGAATCTCTGAAGGTACAGCGTGAGAAGCGGGAAATTCTGCACGGCATTTCTGCCACCTTTTCTCCTGGTCTCACCTATCTTCTGGGGCTCAATGGCAGCGGAAAAACGAGCTTGTTGCACAGCCTGGCAAGACTGCTCCCTTTCGAGGGCAAAGTTTGGTTGGATGAGCAGTTGCTAACCCACCTCCCCCGCAACAAGGTGGCCCGTTGCATTTCAATGGTTCAGCAACAATCCCGCCTAAGTTTTCCATTAAGCGTATATGACTTTGTGTTGATGGGGCGTTTTCCCTACCTCAACTGGTTGGGTGCTTTTGCGCAAAGCGACCGGGAAATAGCCGAAACTTACCTGGAGCTGCTACAACTGACAGCACTTTCGCAGCGCTCAATACAGCGCATTTCGGGGGGGGAGTGGCAACGGGTGCTCATAGCCAGGGCTTTGTGTCAGGAGACGCCCTGCCTGCTGCTGGACGAGCCGGCCCAGTCGCTGGACCCCCTGCACAAGCAGCAGCTGTACAGGCTGCTGGAGCAGCTGGCAGCCGGGGGCAAGACCATCGTGTGTGCCACCCACGACCTGGAGCAGCTGGCCCATTCGCAGGCACGGGTTGTGGGGTTGAAAGCTGGCAGGCTGCTGCTGGATTTGCATACAGGTATGCCGCGGGAGGAGCTCATCAGTCAGGTATATGGCTGAGCCTGCTGGCTCAGGAGTCATCTGTTGCTGGGGCGCTGCCAGCTGAACGGTCTCGCATCCAGCTGTGTACCAACTTACGGGCAGCCTGCACAGGGGAGAGTTCGCCGGCCAGTACGGCGGCTTTGCAGGCAGGCCAGGCTTGTTTCACCTGCGGATGTTCAAAGAAGCTTTGCTCCAGCAGCTCGCGTATGGTACTTTCCATCCAGTAGAGTTGCTGTTGCTGTCTGCGCTTTTGCCAGTGTCCGCTGGCTTTGCTGTGGGTTTCAAATTGTGCGATGCATTGCAGCACCTCTTCGAGGCCTTCTTCCTTCAGGGCTGAAGTGAGCAACACGGGTGGCTGCCAGTCGGGGGTGGCCGGGCTAAAGAGGTGCAGCAGTTGGGCATACATTTTCCGGGCCTGCTGTGCTGCGGGCAGCAGCTCGCCATCGGCCTTGTTGATGAGCATGATGTCCACCAATTCCAGTATGCCTTTTTTTATGCCCTGGAGCTCGTCGCCTGCATTGGGGAGCATGAGCAATACAAAGCAATCCACCATGGCCTGCACGGCTACCTCCGACTGGCCCACGCCTACTGTTTCTACGATGATGAGGTCGAATCCTGCTGCTTCGCACAGCAGCATGCTTTCACGGGTTTTGCGGGCCACTCCGCCCAGGCTGCGGCCTGCGGGCGAAGGGCGAATGTAGGCACTGGGGTGGCGGCTGAGGCGGGCCATGCGGGTTTTGTCGCCCAGTATGCTGCCTTTGCTCTGCTGGCTGCTGGGGTCTATCGCCAGCACGGCCACCCGGCGCCCCTGCTCAATGAACTGCATACCCAGGGCATCGATAAAGGTACTTTTGCCCACGCCGGGCACGCCACTGATACCCAGGCGGGTGCTGCGGCCTGCCAGGGGCAGGCATTGGCGTATGAGCTCATCGGCCTGGGCCAGGTCTGTTTCCAACACGCTTTCCACCAGGGTGATGGCCCTGCTGAGTGCCAGCACATCGCTGGCCCGTATGCCTGCCAGTAAAGAAGCCGTTGAAGGGCGTTTTCTCATGTGGACAAAGGCTATTGGGGAAAAATAGAGGGATGATTTTTTGCCTGCAGGGAGTCCCGCTCGGCGATATACACTTCTTCCACCATGCCGTGGCGGCCCTGCCAGCTAAGAATGAGGGAGTCGGCCGTGAGCTTTTTGATGTGATGCCGGTACAAAACGGGATCGGTGGGGGCAGTTTTACTGGTATGGCGCTGGTCAATGAGTGCCAGGGCGGTTTTTTCGCTGTTGAGGTACCACCTGCCCTGAGTAGATTGGAGGGTATCGTAGCTTTTGAAGGTCCCATTTCGTGCCAGCACCAGGTATTTGGGGTTGAGGCTGTCGCGGTAGATGGTGTGGCCGCCGTTGTAGGGGTCGTAGGTATATAGCAGCCGCCATTTGAGGCTATCGGCTTGTACATTTCCGGGGAAGAGGAGCTCTGCCCGGTTGTAGGCCAGGCCCTGATTGTGCTCTTGCCGGCAACTCCAAGCCCAGCAGGCCAGTATGATGAGGAAAAAAAGCCAGTGTTTCATTACCCGTTTTGGCTATAAAGTTAACATGTTTGGGCATAAAAGCAGGAAGATGCAGGGATTTTATAAAAAATTGCGAATTATCCCACTCAAATGCGATTTTTACACCTTGGTAACATAACCCCTATACTACATGGAAATTGTTGACGTCATTGCAGAAGTATTGAAATACGTAGCCCCGGCTGCCCTGCTGCTCCTGGCCATCAAGTACATGAATGATGCCCAACTGGAAAAAGAAAAGGCGGGCCTGCAGGCTCAGGTACGGCTGGAGGTGATTCGCCAGCACCTGCCGTTGAAACTCACAGCTTATGAGCGGGCGGTTTTGTTTCTCGAGCGCATCAACCCGGCCAGCCTGCTGCCGCGCTGCGGCAACGGCCTGGACCGTTCGGCCCGGCAGTTTCATGCCGAGCTCTTACAGGAAATCCGCAGTGAGTTTGAGCACAACCTCAGCCAGCAGATTTACATCAGCCACCAGGGCTGGTTGTTGCTGGTGCAGGCCAAAGAAGAAATTCTCAGCCTCATCAATATGGCTGCCAGGGAGTTGGAGGAGGACGCGCAGGGGCTGGAGCTGAGTAAAAAGATCATAGAAAAAATTTCACAACTTAAAAGCATGCCAACACACAAAGCCACTTTCGTGTTAAAGTCGGATGTGCATAAATTATTTGAAAACTGAATACTTCCAAAAACCCGAAGAAAACCGGCCGGATTTCTGCAACTATGCTAAGAATAATTGCATCTCTCACAAAATTTGAGAATGGCAAGCCGGGCCGCCCAAGCGGCCCTCAAAATGGGCCGTTTATTCATTTCACCCTACCAAAATAAAAACTCATTAAAAAAACCATATACATCAACAAAATGGCAAACCCCAGCTGATTCAGTTGATTATGAGAAGGTTAAATGCAGCTGCTTATGGTAAAGCTTCGGCTGTTTTTTTGCCCAAAACGGCATGGGGAGGGAGGAAAAAGGGATTTTGGGCTAAATGGCTAATAATCAGGGATTTAGTTATTTTTTGGAATTCTTTTAAAAAATCTAATCTGTCAAGTTTTTTTTTCCGCTTTTTTTTCTGACCTTTATCTGCACGCTAAATATTTACATACAGTATTTGGTGCACTTTAGGGTTTAAGATACAAACAAATTTAGCAAAGTGAGCACATGACAACGGTAAGCGTTGACATATGGAACGAGTGTCTTCAAATTATAAAAGAGGAGATCGCTCCCCAAAGCTTTGATACCTGGTTCAAACCGATCAGGCCGGTGAGCATTGACCAAAACGTGCTTACTATAGAAGTACCCAGCCAGTTTTTTTACGAGTGGCTGGAAGAGCACTACCTGGATCTGCTCAAAAAGGCCGTACACCATGCACTGGGCCCTCAGGGCCGTTTGGAATACGTAATTGTAATTGACAGTAACTCCACCCCATCACCCCCAAACAATGGCAGCAAGCATGTAAAGCCGCCAACTGCTTCACCTATGCATAGCACTACACATAACTCCCTCCAAAACCAGTTGAATGTAAACAACCCCATACCCAATCCATTTGTGATACCGGGTATTCGGAAGTTTGAGGTTGATGCCAACCTCAACCCTGGCTACACCTTCGATACCTATGTAGAAGGCGACTGTAACCGCCTGGCCCGCGCAGCGGGCTTCGCCGTGGCCAACAAGCCCGGCGTTACGGCCTACAACCCCCTATTTATTTACAGCTGTGTGGGACTGGGGAAAACCCACATTCTGCAAGCCATTGGAAACAAGATTAAAGAGCTCTATCCCCGCAAAGCTGTGCTCTATGTTTCTTCCGAGCGCTTTATCAACCAATTTGTAGAGGCCGTACGCAAAAATACCGTCAACGACTTCATGAACTTCTATCAGATGATAGATGTACTGTTGGTGGACGACATACAGTTCTTTTCGGGTAAAGAAAAGACCCAGGACAACTTTTTCCACGTGTTTAACCACCTGCGGCAGTCGGGCAAGCAAATCGTGCTGGCCTCCGACCGGGCTCCCCACCAGATGGAAGGCATGGAAGAGCGGCTGCTTTCGCGCTTCAAGTGGGGCCTGAGTGCTGAACTTCAGGTACCAGATTACAATACCCGCAAGCTCATCCTCAAAAGCAAGATGCAGCAAAATGGCATTGAGCTGCCCCAGGAGGTGGTGGACTTCATTGCCCACAACGTAAACAGCAACATACGCGAGCTCGAAGGCGCCCTCATCAGTCTGTTGGCCCAAAGCTCTCTCAACCGCCAGCAGGTGGACCTCAACCTGGCGCGCTCCATGCTCAGAAATTTTGTGGAAACCGTGGCACGAGAAATTACCATCAACTCCATCCAGCAAATTGTAGGGGAGCATTTCGACATAGAGGTGGAACAATTGAAGGCCAAAACCCGCAAGCGCGACATTGTGCAGGCCCGCCAGATTGCCATGTATTTCGCCAAAGAAATGACCCGCCTTTCGCTCAAGTCTATCGGCAGTCATTTTGGCGGCCGGGACCACTCCACAGTTATTCACGCCCTGCAAACGGTCAATGACCTCATCGCCACCGACAAATACTTCAAGCAAAACGTTCAGGAAATCCGCAAACGCATTTCTCTGGAAGCCAACTGAGGAACGCTTTGCCTCCTGCTGTGATCAACACCATTTATGTATAGCTTTCCGGCCCGGGTAGTCCCGGGCCGTTTTTGGATGGTAGGGGATGAAAGCCAGGCAGTAGCCCTGTTGCTGGCAAAAAAATTTTGTATCTTGTCCCTACTGTAAGTTTAGCGGCCTATGGTATTGCCCGGGTATATACACGCTTTTCTGCTGAGCACGGTTTTGCCCTTTTGGCTCATGCTGCAACCACAGCAGGCCCATGCACAGGCTTTTGAGTTCATCGGCCCCGAGCAGGGGCTTTCCCAAATTTCTGTTCGCTGCTTTTTGCAGGACGAGCTGGGCTTTATGTGGATAGGCACTGAAGATGGACTCAACCGCTACGATGGCTATGAGTTCCGGGTTTTTCGCAGCAAAGCCGACAGCTTGGGGCTGTGTTTCAACTGGATCAACAGCCTGATGCAGGACCGCCACGGCATGATATGGGTGGGTACGGCCAATGGCCTGAGCGTGTACAACCCCCGGCTCGACCGCTTTTTCAGTTTTTACCACCAGCCTGATGATTCTGCCTCGCTCAGCCACAACGACATTTATGAACTGTATGAGGACGCCCAGGGCCAAATATGGGTAGGCACGGGCAGGGGGCTCAATCTGCTGTTACGCAATGGCCAACAGCCTGCCCATTGGAAGTTCAAACGCTTTACTGCCGGGCAAAGCGGTCACCAGGCCTATTTGCCCGCCAACTCAGTCAAGGGCATTGCTGAGGACGAGCGCAATCAACTGTGGATAGCCACCCATACCCATACCCAACATGGCCCCAAACTGGGCGGCTTGACCCAACTACTGGACACGGCTCCCATTTTCCGGCATATACTGGAGATTAGCGCTTCGCCTGCACAAGCAGACACCCTTCAGATCGAAACCCTTTTCCGGTCCAAAGATCAAAAGATGTGGGTAGGCACCATCGACAAAGGGCTGTACTGCATGGAGTACCAGGGTGACTCCCTGCTATTCCGGCACATTTACGAGGGCCTCCCCCACCCTTTTGTGCGGGCCCTGCTCGAAGACAGGCGGGGCAATATATGGGTGGGTACTTACAATGGGGTGCGGCTGCTGAAGGCTGCCCGGCGGGAGCAAGGGCCCTTCAGCCACCTACCTGGCATTACCGACGCCCTGCCTTTTGGGCAGATAGATGCTCTGTATGAAGACCGCAGCGGCAACATCTGGATAGGCGGGCCGGGGGGATGCGTAAAGGTACCTGCGGGGAAAAAAGCCTTCCAGCATTACCGCCACGATGCGATTTCGGGGCAGGGCCTGGCCAATAATGACGTCATCGATCTGCTTCAGGACAGCCGGGGGGATATATGGGTGGCCAATTATGATGCGGGCCTCACCCGCATCATGGCTCTGCCTGGCGGGCAAGAGCGGTATGAGCACTACCTCTACCGCCCGGGGCAGGTCGGTGGCCTTCAAAGTGGGGCTGTCATTTGCCTGACCGAGGACCGTTTTGGCCATATTTGGGTGGGCACCTTTCACGGGTTGCACCGCCTGCGTTTCCCTTCAGGGCCAACAGGCCAGCCTGTTTTTGAGCACTTTTTGCACCAGCCTGCACAGCCCGGCAGCCTGCTGAGCAATTATGTCACAGACTTGCACGAAGACCGGCAGGGCACCCTGTGGGTCATCAACGGGCCGGGAGGCATACAGGAGGTGGTTCGTGATAAAAAGGGCATCGTCTTTCGGCCCTACCTGCACCAGGGCTCAGACCCGTTCAGCCCGCTTTCCAACTGGCCCCTTTCTGTGTATGAGGATGAAAGGGGAAGAATGTGGGTCAATTTTCGCAGGGGAGTTTCGCGTATGTACCGCGATAGCAGCGGACGCACGGCCTTCCGCCACCTGCTGCAGCCTCAGGGCATGCAGGTGCCCCAACGCGCCAGCCTGGCCATACGCTACGGGGATACGGCAGGGGTATTGTGGGCCGGAGGGAATGGTCTGGTAAAAATCAGTCTGCCGCCAGGGGCCGACCGCCCGCCCTGGGAGCCCGGGGTAGAGCCCGTAATCCGGCCTGTTTTTCAGTATTATACCGAAGCTGAAGGCCTGCCCAACCACACCATTTACGGCATTTTGCCCGACGGGCAGGGCCGCCTGTGGATCAGCACCAATCACGGCCTGAGCTGCTTCGACCCCCGCAGCGAAACCTTTCGCAACTACGATCAGCGCGATGGGCTTCAAAGCAATGAGTTCAGTGCCAATGCATATTTTCGCAGTGTGCAGGGCGAAATGCTCTTTGGAGGAATCAATGGCTTTAACCGCTTCCACCCCGACAGCATACAGGACTTTCTGCGGCCTCCTGCCCTGGCCATTACGCGCATTAGGGTGCTGAATGAAGAAGCTGTGGTGGGGCAGCCTTTGGCAAAAACTGGCTTTGTGCTTGCTCAGGCCCCGCCGTACCTGCAGCAGTTTACCCTTTCACCTCGCGATTATTTGCTCGAAATTCACTTTGCCGCCCTGGACTTTGTAGGCAATGGCAAGCAGCAATACGCCTACATGCTGGAGGGCCTGGACACCGACTGGATACCCAGCGGCAGCCGGCGCTTTGCCACCTACACCAACCTGGGGCCGGGAAGCTACACCTTCCGGGTAAAGGCCAGCAATGCCGATGGGGTGTGGAATGAGCAGGGCATCAGCATGGCTATTACGGTAAAGCCACCCTGGTGGCGTACTGGCTGGGCCTTTTTGCTGTATGCAGGCCTGCTGGCAGGCGGGGTGTATGTACTGGTACGCATGCGTACCCAGGCCGTAAGGCGCGAAATGCATACCCGCGCGCGCATAGCGCGCGCCAAGCTGGAGGAACGCGAGCGGGTGCGCGCTCGCAGCTCCCGCGATTTCCACGACGAAACCGGCAACAAAATCACCAAAATCTCCCTCTACACCGGCCTGCTCAAACAACAGCTCAGCACACAGCAGCACCTGCTCTTTCTCGACAAAATTGAGGCCCATCTCAAAGAGCTGGCCGGCGGCATGCGCGACTTCATCTGGGTGCTGGACCCCAAGCAGGATGAGTTGCAGGCAGTGCTGCACCGCATACGTGACTTTGGCCAAAGCTTGTTTGAGCATAGCCAAACCAGCTTTTATTTCGAACAGCAACAACAACAGGCACAGCAGGTGCCCATTGACCTCAACATCAAGCGCCACCTGCTGATGATCTTTAAAGAAGGCATGAACAATGCGCTGAAGTATGCCCATGCCTCTGAGGTAAGGCTTAAAGTAAGGGTTTCGGATGAGGGCCTGCTGATGGAGCTCACCGACGATGGCCTGGGCTTTGACCTCAAGCAGCACAGGGCCGGGCATGGCATTACCAACATGGAGCACCGGGCCAGGGAAATTGGAGCCAGGCTGCAGTTGGAGTCCGTACCTGGGGTGGGAACCCGCCTGCGGCTGGAATTGCAAAATCACCCATAAGGGTAATGGCCTTTCCGGCCGGGATGTGTTATCTTGTAGGCATGAATCCGGATTCTATTTATGTGGCGCTGGTAGAGGATGATCCCGAAATTCGCCAGCTGATACGGCTGATACTGGAAGGCTCGCCCGGCTTTTGCTGTGCCGGGGTGTTTGAGGATGCTGCTTCGGCCCTGAAAAAGGTGCCCGAACTGTATGCCGATGTGTTGTTGATGGACATTGGCCTGCCCGACATGTCGGGCATTGACTGCGTGTCTCTGCTCAAAGAGCAACTGCCCGGGCTGGACATCATTATGCTTACGGTTCAGGAAGACCAGGAGTCGGTTTTTCAGTCGCTTTGTGCCGGTGCAACCGGCTACCTCGTCAAGGAAACGCCTCCTGCCGAACTGCTGGCTGCCATAGAAGAAGCCCGGCGTGGCGGAGCGCCCATGAGCTCCCACATTGCCCGCAAAGTGATACAGTCGTTTCATCAGCCCAAAAGCAACAGTGAGCTCAGCGAACGCGAAATGCAGGTGCTGCGCATGCTGTGCGACGGGCACAATTACAAAACCATAGCCGAAGCCCTGTTTATCAGTACCAATACCGTCAAGGCCCATATCAAGCACATTTATAAAAAAATGCAGGTCAATACCCGGGCGGCTGCGGTAAAAAAAGCCCTTCGCAACCGCCTGGTGGACTAGGTTTTTGCTACAAATGCCGCCCAATATGACCTCTGCACGGCAAAGCAAAATGCCCCAAAAGGGTAATTGACAGTGGGGATTGATTCCCTTAGTTTTGTTGAAAATAGCATGCTACAAGCTGTTTTTTGCTGTTTCCTTACTTTGTACCCTATCATTCACCCTTAAACTCGCGCATAATGAAACGACAAGCCCTTTTACTGGCAGGCTTATGCTTTGCCATCTGCCTTTGTGCACAGCCTACCATTACCGAAAAAGCCTTGATACAGTTGGGCGAATCTGCACCGGTGCAGTTTGTTGTACCGGGCAATTTCAACCCCGGCCCTTCGGGCGCCGATGTCAACTGGGATTTCAGTCAGGTGCAAAATGATGCCCTTTCATTTGAATGGAAGGCCCTGCCGCCCATGGAGTCGCCTTTTGCCGACAGCTTTCCCAGCGCCAATGTGGCTTTTCGCTTTCCGCTGCAGGG
>RFHT01000201.1 GCA_003696835.1 Bacteroidota bacterium | reverse complement strand
TATGCCCCACATACAGATCATAGAGCCGGAGCAGGCCGAAGGGCGGCTGCGGGAAATTTACGACAAGCTGATTGAAAGCCGTGGCAAGCTGGCCGAAGTGCACAAAATTCAGAGCCTCAACCCCGAAACCATCGTACGCCATATCGACCTGTATATGAGCATCATGTTTGGGCAGTCGCCCCTGAAGCGGGTGCAGCGCGAAATGATGGCTGTGGTAGTATCCAAAGCCAATGAATGTGTGTACTGCCAGGTGCACCATGCCGAGGCCGTGCAGCACTACTGGAAAGACGAGACCCGGGTGCAGCAGCTACGGCAGGATTATACCCGCCTGGAGCTCAGCCCGGCCGACCGCGCCCTGTGCGACTACGCCTGGCGGCTCACCCGTGAGCCGGGACGCGCCAATGAGGAAGTGCTCATTCAGCCCCTGCGTGCGCAGGGTTTTTCCGACCGCGCCATACTGGATGCCACCCTGGTGGTGAGTTATTTCAACTTTGTCAATCGCATCGTGCTGGCCCTGGGCGTTCCCCTGGAAGCAGCGCCCGGCGGTTACCGCTACGATTAAGAAAGACCAGCCATCAGGTCTTCGCAAAACGCCCTTTGTGCATCAGATTTACCCTTCGTCCCTCCGTATCGGTCATTTGTGCCCCATGCAAGCGTTTTCTGTCGGATGGGTTGGTATTGTGAGGCCTGAGGCCTAGCTTCGCGCTCATACCATTAGCTTCATTTTTATGCAGTACCACCGGGCACTCCACCTTGCTTGCTTTTTGTGCTGGATAGCCACCCTTTTTGGGTTGCCTGCTGCCGCCCTGGCCCAGGAGCAGGGCATGCGCACGGTTCGCGCCATTCGTACCCAGGAACCCATCAAGCTGGACGGCATACTGGATGAGGCCATCTGGCAGCGCACACAGCCCGCCGACAGCTTCTGGCAGTATTTTCCTTCGGATACCTGCCGCTCGCTCTTGCGTACGGAAATCCATTTTGCCTACGATGAGCAAAACCTCTATGTAGCGGTGGTGTGCTATTCGGTGGGCGATGCCTACGTCATCAGTTCGCTCAAACGCGACTACCGCGCCAGTTCGGGCGACAACATCACCCTGGTGTTTGACCCCTTTCGCGACCGGACCAATGCCTTTGTGTTTGGCATTAATCCCTATGGGGTGAGGCGGGAAGCCCTGGTATCGGGCGGGGGCCGCCAGATAGAGGATTTCAATACTTCCTGGGACAACAAATGGGACGGAGAGGCCAAAATTTACCCCGATAGGTGGATAGGAGAATTTGCCATCCCCTTCAAGACCCTGCGCTTTCGCCAGGGCGAAAGCGAGTGGTTTTTCAACGCTTACCGTTTCGACACCCAAACCAATGAACGCAGCATCTGGGCCCACGTACCCCGCAACTTCATCATCATGGACCGGGCCTACAATGGCCGCCTGCTTTGGGAGGAACCCCTGGGCAAACCCGGCGCCAATATTTCCCTCATCCCCTACCTGCTGGGCGGCCTTTCGCAGGATTTTGAAGAACGCCAGCCCGCCAAAGGCAACTGGAACATCGGAGGCGATGCCAAAATTGCCCTTTCTCCCTCTCTCAACCTGGACCTCACGCTCAACCCCGATTTCTCCCAGGTAGAGGTGGACGATCAGGTGACCAACCTGGACCGCTTCGAGATATTTTTTCCCGAAAAGCGGCAGTTTTTTCTGGAAAACTCCGACCTTTTTGCCAACCTGGGCACCGAGCGCATACGGCCCTTTTTCTCCAGGCGCATAGGGGTAGCCCAGGATACGGCCACAGGCGTTAATGTACAAAACCCCATTTACTACGGCATGCGCATCAGCGGCAAGCTGAATAATCTGTGGCGGCTGGGTTTTTTGAATATGCAAACGGCGCCGGTGGATGAAAATGGCGACCCCAGCTTCAACTTTACGGTGGCCACCCTGCAGCGGCAGTTGTTCAAGCGGTCTTTTTTTTCGGCTTTTTTGGTGAATAAACAAGCGTTTTCCGATTCTACGGGCAGCTTGTATGTGAACCCCCACCACTTCAACCGCGTGCTGGGCCTGGACTACAACCTGGCCACAGCCAACAACCACTGGCAGGGTAAGGTGTTTTTGCACCGCAGTTTTTCGCAGCTTGAGAACGAAACCGGCACTGCACAAAGCGGCGGCCTGGCCCAGGGTGCCAGGCTGGAATACACCCGCAGGCGCTTTGGCCTGGGGCTGGAACAGCAATGGGTGGAGGACACCTACGAAGCCCAAACGGGCTTCGTGCCACGCCATGGCTTTTTGCGCTTTTTACCCAAAGCTCAGTTGTTTTTTTATCCCTCCAAAGGTCCCTTCAATGTGTATGGTCCCGGCATAGAAGCCGACCTCATTTTCAACCACGAAATGCGAAAAACTGACCAGATCATTTCCCTCACCCAGGAGTTTCAGCTCAGCAATACTGCCCGCATGCGCATCAACCTCAACCACAACTACATCTACCTCCAGCAGGATTTCGACCCCAGCCGCAGCGGACTGGACCCCCTGCCGGCTGAAACCGAATACAGCTACGTGGACCTCAACGGCTTTTTCTTCTCCGACAACCGCAAAAAACTCTCCTGGCTGGGAAGGGGCAGCATCGGGCAGCTCTTCAATGGCTGGCGCGTAGGTGCCACTTGCAGCCTCACCTACCGCATACAGCCCTTTGGCGCCATTGCCGCCACCCTGGGCTACAATTACCTGCAGATTCCCCACCCCGAAACAGGCGAAAAACGCCCGGTTTCTCTCTTCCTTATCGGCCCCAAGATTGACCTTACCTTTACCCGAAAGCTCTTCTTTACCACTTTTGTACAATACAACAGCCAGCGCGAAAACCTCAACATCAATGCCCGCTTCCAGTGGCGTTTCCAGCCGGTATCCGATTTCTTCCTGGTTTATACCGACAACTACCTCGCCCGCCCCGACGGCCTCATGGTGCGCAACCGGGCCGTGGTGGCCAAGCTCACCTACTGGCTGAATTTGTAGGTGACAGCATATCTTGCATCCTGCATCTGGGTAGTTTAGCCACTAAGTGCACCGAGGGCACGAAGGAGAGCACCAAGGCCAGTGGGGGCAAAGTTTATTGGAGGGAATAATCTGGGTAAATCATGAAACTCACGCCGCCTGCCCGAAAAAGCTCCCCTCATTTTCAAGGAGTTGGAGGTGGTTATTGCAAGCCATTGAAAATGAGTAGGTTATATTGGAGATAAAACCCGCCTGCCGGCGCCAGTTTACAACTGGGGCCGGTAGCAGGGATGCCAGGTCTGCCGGGGGGGGCAAATTGCTGCGGGCCGTTCATGTTGGCGTGCGAGGCACGCCAACTCCCTGGTTCCGCGGCTTTGGCACGGGGCTGGCGGAAACCCCGCCCGCACCAGCTTTGCAACTGGCAGAAATGAACAAGCGTCCCCCCGGGTTTTCAGGTTGACGCTTGTTTTATAGCAGGTCCGAAGGGCTGCCAGTAATTGCCTAGGCCTCCAGGGCGTTGGCACCGGAAGCAATTTCGAGAATTTCCTTGGTAATGGCCGCTTGCCTGGCCTTGTTGTAGCTGATTCGCAACTCTTTGAGCAGCTCGTTGGCATTTTCCGTGGCCGTATCCATGGCCACCATGCGCGCGCCCTGCTCAGCTGCATTGGACTCGAGTACTGCACGGAATACCTGCAGGCGCAGGGCTTTGGGAATGAGCTCTTCGAGAATCTCTTCCCGCCCAGGTTCAAAAATGTAGTCGGACTTCAACTCTTTGGTCTCCGCTTCTTCTCCGTTGGCTTTCATTTCTTCCGCTGCCAGGGGCAGGAAGGTTTCCACCTTACGGTTTTGCTGCATCACATTTTTGAACTCATTATATACCAGGTGCACCTTGTCAAATTTTCCGCTGCGGTAGCCTTCAAAAATTTCCTCAATCACCTGGTTGACGGTCTCAAAGGTGAGGTTGGTGAACACATCGCGATTTTCGCCCAGCACCTGATAGCCCCGTTTTTTGAAGTATTCATGCCCTTTGCGGCCAATACACAGGAAGTGTAGCCTGCCTTGGGCCTTTTCGCGGGCGTAGGTGTTATCCGCAAACTGGGCAGCTTCCTTGATGATGTTGGTGTTGAAGGGCCCGCACAGCCCCCGGTTGGAGGTAACGAGCACGATGAGCACGTTTTTGATCTCTCTGGGCTTCACCAGGTCGGAAGGGATATCCTCGGCACTGAGCACAGAAGTTACATTGCCGATGATTTCGCGCAGCTTGGCGGCATAGGGGCGCAACTGGATAATGCGGTCCTGGGCACGTTTGAGCTTGGCTGCCGCCACCATTTTCATGGCTTTGGTCACCTGCTGGGTGCTTTTGACCGACTTTATCCGGTTACGTATATCTTTTAAGTTTGCCATTATTCAAAGCCTTTAGCCGTTTCTTCTGCTACCTTATTCAATACCTGCTGGATTTCATCTGTCCATTTCCCTGCACGGATCTGGTCCAGCACATCGCGGTGGGCGTGTTCCAGCAGCCGTATATATTCGGTTTCAAAGGCGTGCACCTTTTCTACGGGTACATTGTCCATGAAACCATTGTTGGCAGCATAGATGGCCGCTACCTGGTGTTCCACTTTTACGGGGCTATACTGCTTTTGTATCAGCAGTTGTACATTGCGCTTACCGCGTTCGAGCTGGCGCTGGGTAGATTTGTCCAGGTCGGAGCCAAAACGGGCAAAAGCCTCCAGCTCGCGGAAGTTGGCCAGGTCCAGCTTGAGCGAACCCGCCACCTTTTTCATGGGCTTGATCTGGGCAGCACCTCCCACCCTGGAAACAGAAATCCCCACGTTGATGGCCGGGCGTACCCCTGCGTTGAAGAGGTTGTTTTCCAAAAATATCTGCCCGTCGGTAATGGAGATCACGTTGGTGGGGATATAAGCCGAAACGTCGCCTTCCTGAGTTTCGATAATGGGCAATGCCGTGAGGGAACCTCCGCCCTTGACGAGGGGCTTGAACACCTCGGGCAGGTCGTTCATGTTTTTGGCGATGTTGTCATCTTCAATAATTTTGGCGGCGCGCTCCAGCAGGCGTGAGTGCAGGTAAAACACGTCGCCGGGATAGGCCTCACGTCCCGGGGGACGACGCAGCAGCAGGGACACCTCGCGGTATGCCACGGCCTGCTTGGAGAGGTCGTCGTAAATGGCCAGGGCGGGGCGGCCTGAGTCGCGGAAGTACTCGCCTATGGCTGCGCCGGCAAAGGGAGCAAAAAACTGCAGGGGAGTGGGGGAGGATGCCGGAGCTGCCACTACCACAGTGTAGGGCATGGCACCGCCGTCTTCCAGGGCTTTTACCACCTGGGCCACAGTAGAAGCTTTTTGTCCACAGGCCACATAAATACAGTAAACCGGCTCGCCGTTTTCGTAGTTCTCTCGTTGGTTGATGATGGTATCCACCGCAATGGCCGTTTTACCGGTGGAGCGGTCGCCAATGATGAGCTCCCGCTGGCCGCGGCCAATGGGGATCATGGAGTCGATGGCTTTGAGGCCCGTTTGCAGGGGCTCGTTTACCGGCTGGCGAAAGATCACCCCGGGGGCCTTGCGCTCGTAGGGGGAGTCATAGAGCTCGCCGGTGATGGGGCCTTTGCCGTCTATGGGCTCCCCCAGGGGGTTGATTACGCGGCCCAGCAGCCCCTCGCCTACCTTGAGGGAGGCGATGCGGCCGGTGCGGCGCACATTGTCGCCCTCCTTAATGCCTTCCGACTCGCCAAAGAGTACGGCACCTACGTTGTCTTCCTCCAGGTTGAGCACCATGCCTTTGAGGCCGGTTTCAAATTCGATGAGCTCACCAGCCTGTACCTTGGACAGGCCATAAATGCGTGCAATACCGTCGCCGATTTGCAGTACCGTACCGGTTTCCTCCAGTTCTGCAGCCGTAGCCACATTTGCCAATTGTTCTCTCAGTATGGCAGAAACTTCATCAGGTCTAACAGCGGACATATTTCTTAGTATTTAAAGTTCGATATGGTGTAAAATATATGTTGGTCGTTCAGGTTTTGGTCAGAACATGCTTGCTACTGTTCGAGCAGCTCCCGTTTGATTTTGCGAATGGCGCTGGCCACGCTTCCGTCGAAAAACTGGTCGCCTATTTTGAGGGTAAAGCCCCCAATGAGGGCGGGCTCAGTCCTGGTCTCCACTTCAAAGGAAGCCTGGGTTTTTTCCTCAATCACCTTGCGTATTTTCTGGTAGTCGGCATCCTCCAGGGGTACAGCCGTAGTGAGCAGGCCCCTCACGATATGGTTGGCCTTGTCGTAGAGCTCCAGAAAGGCTTTGGCCACGTAAGGGAGGTACATTTCCCGACCCTTGCGCACCATGATGCTGATGAGGTTTTTGCTGAAGTCTGAGCTGAGTTTGCCCTCAAAAATTTTGTCCAGCACCTGTTGTTTTTTGGTAGCATACACCAGCGGGCTCTGCAAAAAGAGGGTCAGGTCGCGGCTGTCGCGGCAAGCCTGATGCAGCAGCAGCATGTCGGCATGCGCCTGTGGCATTACGCCTTTTTCGTTGGCCAGCTCAAAGAGCGAGCGGGCGTATCGGTATCCTATGCGATCTTCAACCATGAAATTCTTGTTGAGAAAACCTATGCAGAAACATTAATTCTGGCTCAGCTCACCAATGAGCTTTTGGGCCAGGGCTTCCTGTTCGTTTTTGTCTTCCAGCTTTTTGCGCAGCACTTTCTCGGCCACTTCAATGGCCAGGCTGGCGGCAGTTTGTTTGATTTCGGCCAGGGCAGAGCGCTTCTCCGCTTCAATTTGCTGGCGGGCCTTTTCCATTTCTTTGGAGGCAGCCTCGGCGGCATCGGTTTTGGCCTTGCTTACGATCTGCTTGCCCATTTCTTCGGCTTCAATGAGAATCTTTTTGCGTTCTTCCTGCGCCTGCCGCAGCAAAGCCTCGTTGTCGGCTTTGAGCTTGGCCATTTCATCGCGGGCCTTTTTGGCTTCGGCCAGGGAGTTGGCAATGTCTTCTTCGCGTTTGTTGAGGGCGCTCAGAATGGGCTTCCAGGCATAGCGGCGAAGCAGCACAAAGAAAATCAGAAACAGAACAGTGGTCCAAAAGAATAGTCCTAACTGTGGGAGTATAATTTCCATATCTGTTACTTATTTCAAATGAATGTTTGAGCTTTTTGTGAAAAACAAAGATGGAGAAGCCGGGGCATTCCCCCGACTTTCCATAGATGTTTACTGAAATACGGCCAGGAGACAGATCACCTCACCGAAGAGGGCCACCCCCTCGATAAAGGCAGCCATGAGGATCATGGCACCACGGATGTCACCTGTCATTTCAGGTTGTCTGGCGATAGACTCCACAGCGGAGGCAGTCAGGCGGCCAATACCGATACCAGCACCTACTGCAGCCAGGCCTGCGCCTATACCAGCGCCAATAAGTCCGATGTTTTCCATTATATGATAGTTATATAGGTAAAAAAACGATTGACATACTAGTGGTGGTCATCATGGGTTTCACGCGCCATGCCGATAAACACAGCCGTGAGCAGGGTAAAAATGTACGCCTGTATGATGGCCACAATCATTTCCAGAGAAAAAATCGCCAGGGTAAAGAGCACCGTAATGGGCATGATGCCCAGGGCTCCGCCTACGCTTTCGCCATTTTTGCCCATGATAAAAATCAGCGACACCAGCGAAAGAATCATGAAGTGCCCGGCAGAGATGTTGGCAAAAAGCCGTATGGCCAGGGCAAAAGGCTTGACAAACAAGCTGATAATCTCAATGATGGTCATCAGGGGCACAATGGCCACCGGCACGCCCGGCATGGCGATGATGTGCCGCCAGTAATCCTTGGAGCCATTGGCCTGCACCAAAATGAAACTAAGCACGGCCAGGGCACCCGTTACGGAGATGTTGCCCATGATGTTGGAGTTAATGGGCAGCAGTCCAAACATGTTGGAAAACCATATAAAGAAAAAGAGAGAAAGCAGATAAGGGGTGTATTTGTCGGCTTTCTCTCCCAGGTACTCTTTGGCAATGTCGTCTCTCACAAAGAGAATGATGGGCTCAAAGAGAGACTGTATGCCTTTGGGCGCCTGCCCGTCTCTTTTCTGGTAGGCTTTGGCTATAGAAATAAATACCCACAGCAGCAGCAGGCCCACAATCATCATTTGCAAGCTGGCCTTGGTAACGGAGAGGTCGATGACGTGTGCATCGGAGTCGGCCATGGTTTCGGGATCGAAGTGCTCTACCTGCCCGTGGGCAATGTGAATCTCTTCGGTAGAAACGCCCGGCTTTAGTTTATATAAATGGTCGTGGTAAGGTACATACCCTTTTTCGAGCAGGGCCTCTGTACCCGAAGCAAAGTGAAAACCCTGGTCGTAGAAAAACCAGGGAAGATGCAGGGCTACCGGATGATAGATGCGGTTGCCATTTTCGTCTTTGCCGGGAATATCGGTGAGGTGCCAGTCGTGGGTGTCGAGTATGTGGTGAACAATGGTTTCAGACGGGTTAAACTCCTCCTTTTGTTCCGACGGGGTTTCGCTGTTGGTATGGTTGGTTTGCGCAAAAGCAGTACCAATCAAACATAGCAAGCTAAGAATCAGCGTTTTTTGTATGCTCATGGTTATCTGGAACCGGATTAAATTTTTCTGCTTTTTTCAATTGGCGCGCAATTTACGCATTAAACCATAAACTTCAAATCCGGTGAAAATAAAATAGGAAATAAAGAACATGACGATGTATTCGTTTCGAACGCTTCTAAATTGTATGGCCACAATGATGACACTGAGCATGCCTGCGAGCATTTTGGCCAGCATACCGGCCATCATAAACCCGATGAAGTTGCGGGTATGTTGGCGCAGCCCCATATAGGTGATGCTATAGGCAAAAATGGTAGAGACGAAGCTCACAGCTGTGGCTGCACACATGGCCAGCAAGCTGTATTGGGGAATCCAGTAACGGCTCAGCAAAGAGAGCACAGCCAGCAGCAATAGGGCTAGGCCGGTACTGAGCAAAATAAATCTTGGAATTTTCATCCGGCAAAGATAGGAAAAATGCAAAAAGGGCCATTGCAAATGCCCCGAATATTTAAGGGTATCTACAATGGCCCGCTCTGGTGCTTGCCGGCAGGTATTTTTTTTGGTGGTTTTATTTTTTGGTAAACCCCCTTACGAGCAAATAGATGGCGGCGGCGCATCCCAGCAGCGAGAAGAACAATAAAAACCAGGGTTTTTCTGTTTCCAGCCACTGGTCGAGTCCATAGCCTGCCCCGGCAAAGAGCAGTATGCACGCCAAGACCTCAAAACCCAACGAGCTGTATCGCAGGTACTCTTTGAGGGGGTTGTTTTTTTTATCCATCAGATTCGATTTGCATCGAATGTGTATGCAAAGCTATACATTTACTGCCAGCCACTGGGCGCTTTAGGCTTTGGCCTTGCTCATGGGCTTGGTATTTTCCTCAGCATTGTTGTTTTGGTTGCTCGATTTGGCCAGCAAATCTTTGGCGCGCTGGGGCGTTTTGGTGAGCACTTCTTTGGCGGCGTCGCTCATTTTGCTGGAGCCGGTAAAGATCGCCCCCATTTGTACCACCAGCTTTTGGGTGAAAATATCACCGAAAATCTTGCCGGTTTTGTCGATTTGCAGCAATTCGCGGGTAACCACATTGCCTTTGATTTCTCCTTCAATGGTCGCATTGCGGGCATCTACACTGCCTTCGATGTAGCCTGATTCACTCACGACCAGCTTGGAATTGCATACCAGCGTGCCGATTACCTGCCCTTCTACGCGCAGGTCGCCTTCAGCGTTGATATTGCCTAATACTACCGTGCCGGCAGAAATGATGTTGCGCCGGGTTTCTCCTTTAGGTACAGAGCTAGGAACTTTACTCGGACGGGTGTTTTCGTTTTTGTTTCCAAACATTGATCTACGGTCAGTTTAATGGAATTGAATATAGTTTATGGGATCTATGGCCTGGCCGTTATGCCAGAGCTCAAAGTGCAAATGAGGGCCACTGGTATTTTCACCGGAATTGCCAATAACGGCAATGGGTTCTCCGGCATACACGTAGTCTCCCACTTGCTTCAATAGTCTGCTGTTGTGTTTGTAAATAGTCAGAACGTTATCCGCACTTTGGATGGTAATCATCAGCCCACTTTCGTCTGAAAATTCTGATACGACCACAAAGCCATCGGCCGCTGCATGAATGACAGCTTTTTCATCTGCTACAATATCCACGCCATAATGTTTTTTTTCGGGATCAAATCCCAAACGTTTTTCACCTTTTAATGGTGGAAATAAATTGAGCAGAGGCGAGCGCGAACTGGCTTTGACCACGGGCACAGTGCGAATGATCACCCGGGGCTCTGGCTCAGGGGTTTCGGAGGCAGGGTTTGCGCTTTCGGCAGCAGGCTGAGGCGCTGGCTCAACGGCAGAAGGAGAAGCTGCCGGCCGCACCTGTGCAGGCATGGCTTCGCGCGCGGCTTCCAGGGAATGCAGCATGCGCAAACGGGCAGAGTCACCCTCTACCCCGGCAAGCAATTGCAGGCTTTTAATGATGGTGTCTTTTTCACTTACCCGGCGCTCCAGCATGGTGAGGCGGTCGAGCAGCTTCTTTTGGGTCTCGGCTACCTGAGGGTCCAGGCAGCCCGGTATGTGCTTGCGCACCGAAGGCGTAAAGGCCACCAGGGAAGCGGTACCCACGATGATACTGAAAAAGAGCAACAATGAAAGCCAAATTACCGTTATAGGCTTAAGCGCAAACTGGCGAGACTGGGAGAGGGTAATGTCGTCAATGATTTCGATGCGGTACTTGCGCGTCAGTTTCTCAACCAATTTCCTGTAAAAGTTTCTCAGCATATGATTCTAGCTTAACCCTGCATTATTCGTTATATTTGCAGTTCCTGTCATCAATCAATTAGCTGTTTTACCAGTGGTTGGATGATGACGGGCTGTTTGATTAAACAAAATTACCGTGCATAATCACAAACTTACAAATTTTTTATCAATAATTATCCTGCTCTCATTGCTTTCGTGTGCCAAGGATAAGACGCATCTGCCTGCCCGTTTGTACCACAACACCACCTCTTATTTCAACGGCTATTATAATGCCAAATTGCTATTTAAGGAAACCCTGCGCCAAATAGAAGAGAACTATGAGTTTCCCATGTCGGGCTTTATTGAGGTGATCAACTATGGCACCGAAGACGAAATCAAGAGCTATACCGGGCAGTTTGATGAGATCATCAAGAAAAATGACATCGTCATTTTCAAGCACCCCAACGGCAACTATGTGGACAAATGCAGGCTGCTCAACGGCAAGGCCCAGTTTTACAAAAAGGAGTACAGCCTGGCCATGCAGAATTTTGATGAAGTGCTGGACAAATTTCCCGATTCTGACCTGTTGCCCGAGGTACACTTCTGGCGGGCACAGACCTTTTATATGATGGAGAACCGCGAAATGAGCCGAAGCATACTGGAAGAACAAATCCTTTACAACGACACCATTGACCTGTCCAAAAAACTGCGTGCTGAGCTGGCCATTTTCAGGAGCCGCATGGCCCTGGAGGAAAAAAACTACGAGGAGGCGGTAAAGCTGCTCGAAGAGGAGATAGAAAACATTGGCAACAACCTGCGGCGTGCCAAAGCCCACTTTTTGCTGGGCCAGCTCTACGACGAGCTGGACAATTTCCCCAAGAGTCTGGAGCACTTCTCCGAGGTGAGCAAGCACATCAATGACTATGAGTTTGTGTTCAGGGCCAAAATGAAGGTAGCCCGCCTCTACGTGGAGCACCAGACTGGGAAGGATGACGACATGCTGGTGTATGAGTACCTGAACAAGCTGCTCAAAGATGAAAAAAATGAGGAGTACCGCGACCAGATTTATTATGAATTTGCCTTGCTGGAGCTCAAAAAGGACAGCCTGAACCGGGCGCTGGACTACCTGCGCAACTCTCTGGATGTGAGTGCGGGCAACCAGCGGCAGAAAGCCCTCTCTTACTACAAAAGCGGGCAGATTTATTTCTACCAGATGCAGGACTACCCCTCGGCCCAGGCCTACTTCGACAGCGCGGCCTCGGTGGTGACCCCGGAAGCGCCCGAATACAAGGAAATTGTGAGCCTGGCCAAAACGCTCAAGGAGTACGTTACGGCCCTGGAAACCATTCACTACCAGGACAGCATGCTGTGGCTGGCCAGCCTGCCCGAGCAGGAGGTAAACGCCATTGTGGACAGCATAGTGGCCCGTGAAGCCCGCCTCAAGCGCGAAGAGGAGGAGCGCCGGCTGGCCGAGCTGCAAAAGCAGCAACAAGGCAACTTCACCAACCCTGCTCTGCTCAACCAGGCCACCCGCCGCAACAACGGCCGCAACCAGCAAGGCGGGCAGTGGTACTTCGACAACCCCGCGGCCGTGACCAACGGCCGCCTGCAATTTCAGCAGCTGTGGGGCCAGCGCCCCAATGAAGACAACTGGCGCCGCAGCAAAAAAGGGCCGCAGGCCTCCTTTGCCAGTGCCGAAGAAGACTCCGCCTCGGCCGAAACCGTGGTGGACAGCACCGCCCTCAAACAATACGGCGACAAATACAAGTACTACAAGGACATCCCCAAAACGGAGGAGGAAAAGGCCCTGGCCAATGAGAAAATCGAAGAGGCCATGTACAAGCTGGGACAAATTTATGCCCAAAACCTCAATGAGCCCGACTCGGCCATCAAAACCTACGAGGCCCTGCTGGACCGTTACGAAAACTCCGAATACACCCTCAGAGCCCGCTATGCCCTCTACAAGCTCTACACCCAAAAGGGCAGCCCCCTGGCCGAGGCACAAAAAAATGTGATCCTCAATGAGTACCCCAACACCATTTATGCCTACCTCATACTGGGCAAAGACCCCAACGAGCTGCGCAAGGAGGAGGAGGAGTACCTCTATGCCTATGACGGCCTCTTTGCTGCCTATTATAATAAAGAGTATGAAACCTCCCTGGGCTTCAGCGAGTTCTTGCTGCAGGAGTACGGCGACAATGAAAACCTCGACCAGGCCAAGCTGCACTACATACGGGGGATGTCCTACGGATACATGGGCGAAATGGACAGCTTGCGCAAAATCCTCACCTATGTGATTACCCAATTCCCCGAGTCGGAAGTAGTGCCCAAAGCCAAAGAAACCCTCGCTCTCATGGACAATGGCTTCTCCGAGGTGCGCCCCTCTCCCTTTGCCAACGACCCCCAGGGCGAAGAAGTGGACGTCAGCGGCAGCCTGGCCGACCCCAACAACCCGCGCTATGAGGGCTTTTCGGCTGAGGTAAAACCCAACGACAAGGTGTTTGTGCTCATGTACCTCGACAAAAATGCCATCACCAAAGCCGAAGCCCAAACCAAAATTGGCAACTTCAACCAGCAGCATGCCAAGGACCTCAAATTGAAGGTGTTTATTTTTCTGTATAAACAAACCCACCTGGTGCCCTACATCAACCGCTTCCCCGACATCGCCGCTGCACAGCAATACATAGAGCAGTTCAAAGCTTCAGATATTGGGCAGGAAGTGCTCTCTAGCGATGGAGCGGAGGTGTTTTACATCACCCACTCCAACTTTAAGGTGGCCTACGGCAAAAAGCGCATGACCGACTACATAGAGTATTACAAAAATATTCTGAATAAGTAGGGGGGC
>RFHT01000200.1 GCA_003696835.1 Bacteroidota bacterium | reverse complement strand
GCTTTGAGGAAAAAAGCCTGCTCCAGGTCGCACAGGCCCTGGTGGTCGGGTTCGTCGGTAGTGTCCAGCATCACGTCTTCTTTGGCAAATTCACCCGCTTCATTGAGTTCGGCATGGTGAATTTTGAGGGAATTGGTGGCCGAGTGGGCATCCACGTCGTCCGAGGCGCTTTCGCGTTCTTTTCCGCCGGCATCTACGATGCTCACGCAGCCTTTGGGCCCTATGACGTCCTTAATGAAATAAGCCGTTTCGCTCATCATGGGTCCCCAGCCGGCTTCGTACCAGCCCACTGAGCCATCGTCGAAGCGCACCTGCAGCTGGCCGTAGTTGTACATGTCGGGCCGTATTTCGTCGGAGAGGCGGGCGCCTATGGCGCTGACCGAAACGGGCCGTGCGCGGGTCATGAGGCACATCACGTCCACGTAGTGCACGCCGCAGTCCACGATGGGCGACATGGAGTTCATGACCATTTTGTGGGTGTGCCAGGTGCTGCCTTTGCTTTGCTGGTTGAGGTTCATGCGCATCACCAGGGGTTTGCCCAGCTCGCGGGCTATTTCGATAAACTTTTCCCAGGCGGGATGTACGCGCAGTATGTATCCAATCACGACCTTTTTGCCTGTTGCTTCTGCCAGGGCTTTGATTTCTTCAGCTTCTTCTACGGTTTCGGCCAGGGGTTTTTCCACAAACACATGGGCTCCGGCCTGCAGGCTGGTCTTGACATAGCGGGCATGGGTGTCGGGGTAGGTGTTGATAGATACGGCCTGGGGCCGGGTTTGGGCCAGGGCCTCTTCAAAAGAGCTGAAAGTGGGCAGGCCGCCCAGTTCCTGGGAGAGGCGATTGCGGCTTTCGGGGCCCCGGCTCACCAGGCCCACGATTTCAAATTCGGGCATGTTGTGGTAGGCGCGGGCATGGGAGGCGCCCATATTGCCACAGCCTGCTACGAGTACGCGTATGGGTTGGTTCATGGTATGGGAATATGGTGTTGGAAATGTTGGTAAAAAGAGAGCTTTCAGAAGTCGGCCAGTAGGGCAGCTTTGGCCGCTTTGCTGCCGGCGGAGGTGTCGTAGGGGTAGCCGCAGTGGTGCAGGGCAGCTTCTATGGCGCCCACCGTGGCCAGCAGGTCGTTTTGGTTGACCGGCCCCATGTGCCCTACGCGGAAGTACTGGCTCTTGAGGTCGGCCAGCAGGCCGCCCGCGATGATAACACCCGCCTGGCTGACAGCGGCGCGAAACTGGTTGCCGTCCACCCCTTCGGGGTAAAAGGCTGCCGTGAGGGTATTGGCGGCAGCGGCTTTTTCGGCAGGTAGCATCATAATGGCCAGGGCCTGCATGGCTTCGCGGAAAGCATGGGCAATGTGGGCGTGCCGTTTAAAACGGGCTTCCATGCCTTCGGCCAGGATTTGTTTCAGGCTTACCTCCAGGGCCATGATGAGGTTGACGGCCGGGGTGCCAAAATAGGCGGGTTTGCGGTCCTCGTAGGCCTGCATAATGGGCAGCCAGTTGTGCCAGTCGGCGTAGTAGTTGCCTACGGGGCTGCGGCGCTGCTGCCAGGCCTGCATGGCGCGTGGGGACACCACCAGCAGAGCCAGGCCCGGCGGCACACTAATGGCCTTCTGGGAGGCGGTGAGCACCACATCTATGCCCCATTCCTGTTGGTGGATGCGCTCACCCGCTACGGAGCACACCCCATCCAGTATGGTGAGGGTGTTGTATTGTTGCCCCAGGGCTCCCAGGGCCTGTGCATCTGTGCGCACCCCGGTAGAGGTATCCACATGGGTAAAAGTCATGAGCTTGTAGTTTTTGGCCGCCAGGGCTGCCTCTACTTGTTCGAGGGGCACCAGCTCTCCGGGAGCGGCTTCCAGTATATCCCCTTCGGCTCCGTAGCGCCTGAGCAAATGGGCAAAGCGCTGCCCAAAGTAGCCGCTGGATACCACCAGGGCCTGGTCGCCGGGCTCGATGAGGTTGGCCCCGGCCAGGTCCATGGCCAGGGTGCCGCTGCCCGCCACGATAAAGGGCTGCCCATCGGGGCACAGCCATACCTTTCTCATCATTTCCAGGCAGTGCCCAAAGCATGCTATAAAATTGGGGGCAACATGGCTGGGAGTGGGAATACTCATGGCCTGCAGGACCTCCGGCTCAAATTCTATGGGGCCCGGAATCATGAGGAGTTTTCTGCCTTTCATATAGCTGTAGGGTTGAAGGGTGATGAAGCTTTGAGGGGTGAAGATAGGATATTTTTTATTTTTTCGGGAAATTACCCCTGCCGGGCTGTCTTTCTACCAAAGTTACAGCTTGTAACGAGATATTTCTAACCCTACAAAATGATGTACAACATGTTCACTTCTACAAGAAAAGGGCTGGCCGCGCTGGCCTGGGTCTGCTTGATGTGCCTGTCTGCTGAGCTGTTGGCTCAGGGAGCCATCGGCATAGCCGGCAGACACAGCCAGGCCATACGGCTCAACATGCTACGGCCCAATGCCATGATCAATGGTGCCCAGCAACCCCCTTATGCGTACTCGGCCGCCTATTTGCGCAACGCCTTTGGGCAGCCCGGCGAAAACTCCGCCACCTTTTTGCTGGACTCGGCCCTCTGCGGCATTGCGACGGGCGAAAACAACCAGTTTTCCAACCACCTCAAAGCTTTCTACAGCTATGACGGCAACCTGCAGCTGAGCTCGGTGGAGTTCCGGCACGAAAATCAGAGCGGCGTATTCGAAAATTTCAGCCGCAAACGCTACGTGTATGAAAACGGCAGACAAACCCAGTATTTGTTTCAGCTATGGGATGCCACCATAGAAAAATGGAAAGACGACTACCAGGAACAAACGACTTACGACGGGCAGGGTCGCTGGACGGAGTTTGTCACCCGCGAGCAAAATGAGGCGGGCGAATGGGTATTTCTGCAAAAAAAGGAAATGCAGTACGACCAGGATGGCAATGCGGTGGAACTGACCGTTTATGAATGGAACAACAACGACTGGCAGCCCAAGACGCGGGCCATGGCCACTTACAACGAAAATGGCTTTTACACCCAGGTACTT
>RFHT01000199.1 GCA_003696835.1 Bacteroidota bacterium | reverse complement strand
CTGGCAGGGGGCACCATGTGCCCCAGCTACATGGCCAGCAAGCACGAAAAGGACACCACCCGCGCCCGGGCCAATGTATTGCGGGAGTTTCTCACGCGCTCTAGCCGGCCCAATCCCTTCAGCCATGAGGAAATATATGAAGTAATGGACCGCTGCCTTTCCTGCAAAGGTTGTACGGCCGAGTGCCCCTCCAATGTGGACATGGCGGCCCTGAAATCCGAATTTCTCTACCACTACTACCGCCAGCACGGCATTCCCTTCCGGGCCAGGGCCATGGCCAACATCGACCGCCTCAACGCGCTGGGAGCCATTCTGCCGGCATTCAGCAACTTCTTCCTTACCCATTCGCTGGGCAGCAGACTCAGCAAAAAAGTGCTGGGGGTAGCCCCTCAGCGCCAGCTCCCGGCTCTGGCTCCGCAGAGCCTTCGCCGCTGGTTTCGCAGGCACCGGCAGCAGCTGCATCCCGGCACCGCCACCAGGGGCAAAGTCTATTTCTTTGCCGACGAATTTACCAACTACCAGGACACCCGGGTTGGCATAGCTGCGCTGAAATTGCTCAGCAGGCTGGGCTATGAGGTGGTGATGCCCCGGCACGCCAACAGCGGCCGCAGCTACTTGAGCAAGGGCCTGCTCCAAACCGCCCGCAAGCTGGCCACTCGCAATGTGGAAACTTTTGGAGGACTGGTTTCGGCCTCCACGCCCCTCATCGGCATAGAACCCTCGGCCATTTTGAGCTTCCGGGATGAATACCCGCGCCTCGTGCCTGCGTCCAGCCGCGAAAAGGCCCGCCAGCTGGCGCCCCATGTGCTGATGATAGATGAGTTTTTGGCGCAAGAGGCAGAGAAGGGGCACATAACGCCCAGCCTGTTCACTCAAAAGGCTGCCCGGGTGCTGCTACATGGCCATTGCCACCAAAAAGCCCTGGCCAGTGTGGAAGCCAGCAGGGACATACTGGCCCTGCCCGAACAGTATGAAGTGGAGGTCATCCCTTCGGGTTGTTGTGGCATGGCGGGCTCTTTTGGCTACGAAAAAGAGCATTATGCACTTTCCATGCAAATAGGGGAACTGGTATTGTTTCCCCGGCTGCGGCAGGCCGCAGCCGACACCCTCATAGCCGCTCCCGGCACCAGCTGCAGGCACCAGATAGCCGATGGGTGCGGGCGTACAGCCCGCCATCCGGTGGAGATACTCTGGGAGGCGCTTCAGCATGCCGACACTCAGTAGGTGGCCCTGCCACCTGAAAGGTCAAACACAAAACCCGTATTAAAACTGGCCTCTGCTGAAACGATCCAGCAAGCCAGGGCAGCTGCTTCCTCTACCGTGCCTAGCCTGCCAATTATGAATTTTTGAGGTCATGTACGCCAGCATGGCCGGGGCCGTATCGCGGTTCATGGGTGTGGCAATTACCGCAGGGGCAATCCCATTGACGGTAATGCCCGTTTGGGCGTATTCTTTCCCTACGGCTTTGATCAGCCCCATTAGCCCGGCTTTGCTGGCCGCATAGCCCACCATGCCGGGGTTGCCCTCTTTGCCACCAATGGAGGCAAGGTGAAGGATGCGGCCGTAGGCGTAAGGCAGCATGTAGGGCAGGCTGTATTTCGTCATCAGGAAGGCACCTGTGAGGTTGACGGCCAGCACCTGCTCAAAGTCCTTGCAGCTATAGGCGGTGATGTGGGTTGAGGTGGGCCCCACTATGCCGGCGCTATTGACCATGATGTGTAACTGGCCACCATTTTTTTGCACCACCTCTTCCAGGGCCGTTTTTACTTTTTGCTCCTTGCTGATGTCCAGTAGGCGGCCGCTCACCGCCAGGCCCTCCTCCCGCAGGGCCTGCAGGCTGCTTTCCAGGGCCTGCCGGTGCTTGTCTATGAGAACTACCCGGGCGCCTTCACGGGCCAGGCGCCTGCCGATTGCCTGGCCTATGCCACTGGCACCGCCGGTAACAAGGGCGAGTTGTTGGGAGAATCTTGCCATTTGGAACGATCTTTTTCTTACTTTCGCGTGATTTTATTTGGGTGATGGTAAAAGAAGCATTGCCTTGCTCAGAGCTTTGTTCAATCTGTTTATACTGACTACATGCAAACATTCCATCAGTTTTTAAGCCAAAGCTATTACTTCCCCACAGAAGTGTTTAAGGTGCTGGATGATGAGCTCTATTTTCACGACATCAATTTAATGGAGCTGATCGAAACCTACAAGACGCCCCTGCGGTTTACCTACCTGCCTGTTATTGCCAAAAAAATTGAACAGGCCCGGAAACTGTTCAATGACGCCATCAGTAAACTTGACTATAAAGCCCCCTACACCTATTGTTATTGTACCAAAAGTTCACATTTCAAGCACGTTTTGGTAGAGGTGCTGCGAAATGGGGCCCAGTTGGAAACTTCTTCTGCTTTTGACTTGCCCATGATCCGCATGCTGTACAGGGCCGGCCACCTCGACAAAAACATACGCGTAATTTGCAATGGGTTTAAGGATTATGAGTACAAGCAGCACATCGTGGACATGATCCACGACGGCTTTAAGAATGTCATGCCTGTGCTGGACAACAAGGAGGAGTTCAATTTTTACCAAAGTGAGTTGGAGCAGCCTTTTCTGCTGGGCATTCGCCTGGCTACGGAGGAACCTCCCGACTCCAGCTTTTACACCAGCCGGTTGGGCATCAAGGGAAATGAGATTATCTCTTTTTACCAAAACCGCCTGCAAAACCATCCCTATGCCAAAGTAAAGCTGCTGCATTTTTTTGTACATACTGGCATACAGGATTCGCCCTTTTTTTGGAGTGAGCTTCGCAAATTTGTCAACCTGTACTGCGAATTGCGAAAAATCAACCCCCACCTTGACATGCTGGACATTGGTGGCGGGCTCCCCTTTCAGAATTCCCTCGAGTTTGAATTTGACTACCCCTACGTCATTGAAGAGATCGTAAAAACCATTAAGGAAATCTGTGAGGAACATCAGGTGCCGGAACCTGAGATCATTACCGAATTTGGGAGCTACACCGTAGCAGAAAGTAGCTGTACCCTGTTTAAGGTACTGGGGCGCAAGCAGCAAAACGACCGGGAAAAGTGGTTCATGATAGATGGCAGCATTATTTCCATGCTGCCGGATGTTTGGGCCCTCAACCGGCGTTTTATCATTTTGCCCATCAACAACTGGGATGCGGGTTATGAGCGGGTATTCATTGGCGGCATGACCTGCGACAGTGATGATTATTACAACCACGAAGCCAATGTGGACGCCATTTACATGCCCAGTACGCGCAAACAACAATACATCGGGTTCTTTCATACGGGGGCCTATCAGGAAATACTCAGCGGAGTGGGTGGTTTGCACCACTGCCTGATGCCGGATCCCAAACACGTGGTAATAGGGCTGTTGCCCGATGGCAGCAAGTCTTACAGGGTGCTGCACGAGGAGCAAAACAGCAAGCAGGTGATGAAAATATTGGGTTATAAATCCTAAAGCCTCAGTAGTTATGGAAGAAAGCTTTTGGCAAGATTTTGATCCCAGTGGCCCTGGCCTGGCCAACGGCCATCTATACGGGCTGCCGCACAGTCCGGCTCAGGCCCGCCTGGTGCTCATCCCCGTGCCCTGGGATGCCACGGTGTCATACGCTGCGGGCACACACCGGGGGCCGCAGGCCATTTTGGATGCTTCATTGCAAGTGGACTTGTACGATCCCATTTTGCCTGAAGGCTGGAAAGCGGGCATTGCAATGGCCGACATGCCCGCACATTTGTTGGACTTGAACAAAGCTGCCCGGCAGCAGGCACGGCAGGTAATAGCAGGCTTGGAAAAAGGGCTGGATGTGGCAAGCTTTGAGGAGGCATGCAAGCAGGTAAATGACAGTTGTGCCGAAATGACGGCCTGGGTAAAAGCCCAGGCCGTGTACTGGCTCGATCAAGGCAAAATTGTAGGCGTGCTGGGGGGAGACCATAGCACGCCCCTGGGGCTGATGCAGGCATTGGCCGAAAGAAGCCCTCAATTTGGCATACTGCAAATAGACGCTCACCTGGACCTGCGGGAGGCTTATGAAGGCTTTGGCGCTTCGCATGCATCTATCATGTACAACGCCCTGCGGCTGCCCCAGGTGAGCAAGCTGGTCTCGGTGGGCATACGCGACTATTGTGAGGAGGAGCATGCCTTTGTGCAGCGCCACTCCCAGCGGGTAGCGGTATTTCCGTATCGCGACCTGGCCCAACAGCAGTTTCACGGTATGAGCTGGGCCGAGCAGGTGCAGCTCATTGTTGACAGCCTGCCTCAGCAAGTATATGTAAGCTTTGATATAGATGGCCTCAACCCCACTTTGTGCCCCCACACGGGCACGCCTGTGCCCGGAGGACTGGAGTTTGAGCAAAGCATGTACCTCATTGGGCAGGTGCGGGCATCGGGCCGCCAAATCATCGGCGTTGACCTGTGCGAAGTAGCCCCGGGGCCCGATGGCAACGAATGGGATGCCAATGTGGGCGCAAGGGTGTTGTACCGTTTATTTCTCGAAACCATTAAAGCAAACCCATCATGAACAAAGGACCTGTTTCCCAATTTATTCAACATCACTTCAAACATTTTAATGCTGCTGCCCTGCTGGATGCTTCGCGAGCCTATGAACAGCACCTGAATGAGGGCGGAAAAATGATGGTCACCCTGGCAGGTGCCATGAGCACGGCCGAGCTTGGCCGGTCGTTGGCTGAGATGATCCGGCAGGACAAGGTGCACATCATTTCCTGTACGGGAGCCAACCTGGAAGAGGACATCATGAACCTGGTGGCACACAAGCACTATAAACGCGTGCCTCATTACCGCGACCTCAGCCCGCAGCAAGAGTGGGAATTGCTGCAGCAGGGGTTCAACCGGGTTACGGATACCTGCATACCCGAAGAGGAAGCTTTCCGGCGCATTCAACGCCACATTTTTCGCCAGTGGAAAGAAGCTGAAGATGCAGGCCAGCGATTTTTTCCCCATGAATTCATGTATAAATTGTTGCTTTCGGGCGACCTGGAGCCCCACTACGAAATAGACCCCCAAAACAGCTGGATGCTGGCCGCAGCAGAAAAAAACCTCCCCATTGTGGTGCCGGGCTGGGAAGACTCCACCATGGGCAATATTTTTGCCTCTTACTGCATCAAAGGGGAGCTGAAGCCCGCTACCACCAGATCGGGCATTGAGTACATGACCTGGCTGGCTGACTGGTACATAGCCAACAGCGGCGGCAAGGGAGTGGGCTTCTTTCAGATAGGCGGAGGAATTGCCGGAGATTTCCCCATTTGTGTGGTGCCCATGCTGTACCAGGACCTGGAAATGGAAAATATCCCATTTTGGAGTTATTTTTGTCAAATATCGGATTCTACCACTAGCTATGGCTCCTATTCCGGTGCCGTACCCAACGAAAAAATTACCTGGGGAAAACTGGACATCCACACCCCCAAATTTATCATTGAGTCCGATGCCAGCATTGTGGCTCCGCTGGTTTTTGCATGGATACTGGGCTGGTAGCGCCTGCTGCCCCCGGAGCGCAGCAGGCATTGACCCTAATTTTATCAAGCAATGAATAAACACCTGATTCGCATTCTCCTCATCCTGGGCATACTGGTTCTCAACATTGGTTGCGATCAGGTGACCAAAGAAATTGCACGCAAACAGCTCGAATACCACGAGCGCATAGAGGTGCTGGGCGACTATGTGGTCCTCACCAAAGTAGAAAATACCGGTGCTTTTTTGAGCCTGGGGTCAGAAATGCCGAAATGGCTACGCACGGGCCTGCTGCTGGTACTCCCGGCCATCGTACTCCTCTTTGGCTTATTGCTCATTCTCATCAAAAAGCAATACAGTCTCTTATTTGTCGTGGGTATGAGCTTCGTGCTGGGCGGTGGCCTGGGCAATTTGTACGACAGAATGCTCTATGGCTCCGTAACCGATTTTGTGCACATCGGAATAGGGTCCCTGCGAACGGGCATTTTTAATATGGCCGATGTGTCTATCATGGTGGGCATGGGCATACTGCTGGCAGGTGCGCTTTTTTCGAAGAAAAAGGACCCGCAATCTGCCAGAGCCAACAAGCAGGAAGGCGAAACAGGTAAATGAGATGCTGTTTTAAGCCTTCCTTAATCAGCGCCTTCTTCCT
>RFHT01000198.1 GCA_003696835.1 Bacteroidota bacterium | reverse complement strand
TCAAACCAGTCGGTGTGGCGAAAACCAATGCAATGCCCGATTTCGTGTGCCAGTATAGAGGCCACGGTGCTTTGGGGTTGGCCACTTACTGCTCCCAGGTTTACCTTAATGCTGTTGTGTGGATCGCCACCGGAGGTGGGGAAACCTGCCGAAGCCAGGTAGTTGGCGCGGCGGGGCGCAGCACTAATGGTGATGTCGGCATCTTTTTTACGGGTAGTTCGCTGAAAGGTAATTTGCAGATTTTCCGCATTATAGCGGTCAATGGCCTCATCAGTGGCAGCCGTCACTGAGGAAGCCTTGCGGTCCACAAAAATGTTGATGGTACGGGGGGTGCTCGTCACCAGGTTGAAGGTGTGGTACTGCTCTTCATTGGGGACGCGCATTTCCGTGGGGGTGCTGTTGAGCGCTGCATCCGTGATGAATATGTCGCCTTCAATGATGTAACCACCTTCTACGGCAAAGGCACCATCTGTGCTAAAGCCCAAATTGCTGATTTTGGTGAGCACTGCCTGGGGCAGGGTGTTTTCCTGGGGAGCAAATGATTCTTCCGGCGAACAGGCCTGAAAAAAGAAAGCAAGGCACAGTACGGCTGCGAGTGAAAAAGTTAGTCTTTTCATTGTAGAAAATGCATTTAAGAGTTAAACGGATAGAAAATATCTGACATCCCCCTAGAGGGGTTGCATACATAACAAATAAGGTGAGTCAGATAAGGTGAGCGAAAAAAGTGTGTAAGTATAACTCCTTATGCATTGAGTACGCCCAAGCTAGTACTTTTTTCTGGGACGAACAAAAATTATACACACATTTTATTTACCGCTTTTTGGCATGCAGCCTGAAAAAACGGCAGCTTGCTGAGGGCATAGTGCTCCAAAATGTGGTAAATTGGCCTGCCAATCGTTTGAGTTGATGAAACATACCCTGAATTTGTTAGGCGTACTGCTGTTTTTGGCCTGCCCTGCTATGCAGTTTGCCCAAAGCGGGCACAGCCCGGCCCGTACGGGCCGGGCCCTGGAAGGGCACGACCTGAGCATTAACGCCATCAGCCGCCTGCAGGCGGAAGTTCCCTGGCTACAGGGCGAAGACCTTACGGTTTCACTCAAAGAACTGGACTTTGACACCACCGATATAGACTTCCGGGGCCGCTACCTGCCTGCTGCTCTGGCATCCGGCCAACGGTCCACCCATGCCACCTTCATGGCTACCATGATAGGAGGAGCAGGCAACTCCTTTTATAAGGGCAGAGGGGTGGCCCCTGCCTGTCGCCTCACCTCCTCCGACTTCCGGATTTTGCTGCCCGACCCTGCCGCTGCCTATCAGGACCTGGGCATATCTGTACAAAATCATTCTTACGGCGTAGAGATTGAAAATTTTTACGGCATGGATGCTGCAGCTTATGATGCGAGCGTGGTGCAAATGCCCCATTTGCTGCATGTATTTTCGGCAGGCAACAAGGGGACAGAGGCCAGTGGGCAAGGGCGGTATGCGGGTATCAGGGGTTATGCAAACCTATCGGGCAGTTTCAAAATGGCAAAAAATGTACTCACCGTTGGGGCTACCAATAAGTTGGGAGAAATAGAAAGCCGTTCCTCGGCCGGGCCAGCCTACGATGGCAGGCTCAAGCCCGAATTGCTGGCCTTTGGACAGGATGGCAGCTCCGGCGCAGCCGCCCTGGTGTCGGGTACGGCTTTGCTGCTGCAGCAGGCCTGGCGGGAGCTGAACGGAGAGCTGCCAACTGCAGCCATGGTGAAGGCCTTGCTCATTAACAGCGCCGACGATGCCGGAGCTCCTGGCATCGATTACCGCGCTGGTTATGGCAGTCTCAATGCCTGGCGGGCCTTCAGCCAGTTGCAGGCCGGGCAGGTGTTCAGCGGCAGCCTCACCGATAGCGGACAAGCGCGCATACGGGTGGAGCTGCCCCCAAACTTGGCCGAATTTAAAGTTACCCTCGTATGGACCGACCCGGCGGCGGCTCCTGATGCCCCCAAAGCCCTGGTCAACGACCTGGACCTGCGCCTTACACACCTCAGCAGCGGGCAGCAATGGCTGCCCTGGGTACTGGACCCCACACCAGACTCCAGTGCGCTTGCCGCTCCGCCTCTGCGCAGGCGCGACAGCCTCAACAATGTGGAGCAGATCAGCTTGCTGACTCCGGCCGCCGGTATGTATGAAATCAGCGTTTCAGCTTTCGAGCTGGCTACGCTCTCCCAATCGTTCCACCTGGTATGGGGGGGGGAAGAGAAAGAACAATTTGAATGGACCTTCCCGGCAGATAATGAGGTGCTGGAAGCCGGGCAGGAGCTTGCTCTGCGCTGGCAAAGCACCCTGGCCGATAGCAGCGGCAGTCTGGAAGTTTCCTTTGATGGAGGCCAAAGCTGGCAGCCAGCCAAGACCAATGTGGACCTGCAGGCGGAGCAGGTGTTCTGGCAGGTGCCCGATACCCTGGCGCATATACAGCTTCGTCTGAAGACCCCAGGAGCCACCTACCCCACCGGCATCCTCAGGGTATCGCCTGCTACAGAGCTGCAGGTGGGCTTCAACTGCCCGGACTCCGTGCAGTTGTTCTGGCGGGCCCATCCGCAGGCAGTGGGCTACCGCCTTTACCAACTGGGAAACCCGTATATGGAGACAATGGCTACGTTGGCCGATACGGTTGTGGTACTGGAAAAATCCACCCTTTTGTCCCGTCATTTTGCGGTTGCCCCGCTCATGGATGGAGGAGAAGAAGGCCTGCGCGGCCTTAGTCGCCAGTATGAGCAGCAGGGCGTGGGCTGCTACTTCAGCAGTCTGCTGGCCAGTGCCCTGCCCGACGGGCAGGGGCGGCTGCGCCTGAGCCTGGGCAGTGTGCACGAAGTGCAGGCCATTGTCTTTGAGCAATGGCGGGGCAGCCGCTTCGAGCAACTCCAACGTATCGAACAACCCACACAGTTGAGCTATGAGGTCCCCCTCTCCACATTGAGAAATGGCATCAACCGCTTTCGCGCCCGCTTGGAGCTGAGCAATGGCCAGCATCTTTACAGCGAAGAGGCCGAGCTCAGCTATGCAGCTCCGGGGCAGTTTTGGGTCTTCCCCAACCCGGTGCGCTCCGGGCATTTGTTGCAAATACTCTCACATGAGCCCCTGGCTGGTGCCCGCCTCCAGTTGCTCGATACCAGTGGCCGACGCTGGTGGCAACAAGCCCTGGATGGGGTGGTAGATGAAGTGGCTTTGCCCGCTCTGCCCGCCGGCCTGTATATATTGAAGGTGATACGGGGCCAAGAACGGCTGCACCAGCAAAAGCTGGTGGTGTATCCCTAAGCCGGGAGACAAGACGCAAATACTCCGCTTAGGAGAAAAAAAGCCTGAAATTTACAGATGTTGATGGCTAAATTTCGTAAAGAAATGAGGACATGCGATGTGAAACAAAGAGGTAGCAGGACTTTGAATTGTAAACCGATAACCTTTAAGTCATGAATCCTTCTCCCATCCTTCCCCGCACCTATTCCGAGCAGCAGGTTCAGTCGGCCTATAAACGCGTCGCCTGGTTCTAATCTTTGGAGTAAACTTACAGAGGAGAAAGCAGCGCGTAAGGCCCTCGAAGTAGCTAATGTCCAGAATGGCGAACAGGTGCTGGAAGTTGCTGTGGGCACGGGCCTGTTATTCCGGGAGATGGTCAAGCGTAATCCCGACGGGCTTAATGAAGGAATAGATTTGTCGCCAGCTATGCTGGCAAAATGTGAAAAACTCCTGGCCTCACAGCCTGCACAAGCCTGGCACCTGCAACAGGCTTCAGCTTTTGAGTTGCCCTTTCCCGCCAACCATTTTGATTTGCTCATCAACAACTACATGATTGATTTGTTGCCAGAAGCAGACTTTGAAAGGGTGTTGGGGGAATTTCACCGGGTACTCAAGCCCGGTGGGCGGGCAGTGATCACCTATTTTGCCACGGGCACCCGCTGGTACCATTTTTTTTGGCAAAAATTAGCCCAGTATGTTCCGGCATTGCTCACAAATTGCCGACCCATTGATCTGAAGCCCTATGTGGCTTTGGTGGGTTTTGAGCAGATTCAGACATGGGAAATCAGCCAGAACAGTTTTCCCTCTGTGGTGTTGAAATGCGTAAAAGGTTAAAGGTTCCGCTATACCGCTTCGTCCACCGATACCTTTTTTAGTGCCACGGCATTCATGCAGTACCGCAGACCAGAGGGAGGCGGGCCGTCGGGGAATACATGCCCCAGATGGGCATCGCAGGTATTACACACCGTTTCTACCCGGTGCATGCCATAGGAGCGGTCTTCATGGTAGGCGATGGCATTTTCTTTAACGGGTTGGGTAAAAGAGGGCCATCCGGTACCAGATTCAAATTTTTCGCTGGCATCAAAGAGCAGGGTGCCACAGCATACACAGGCATACAGGCCTGGCTCAAAGAGGCTGCACATTTCCGAACTGAAGGCACGCTCTGTACCTTTCTGGCGGGTAACGCGGTATTGCTCTGGGGTAAGTTGGGCGCGCCATTCTTCCTCGCTTTTTACCACCTTCCGCTCCGGCTTGGGATTTCCTTCCTTAATAAAACGTAAAATATCATTCCATTTCAGCAT
>RFHT01000023.1 GCA_003696835.1 Bacteroidota bacterium | reverse complement strand
TGGATAAACATGCGGCGCTGGGCCTCCATGGCCGTTCCCAGCAGGCCGAGTTTGAGTTTTTTTTCTATTTCGCCGGAGCGGCAGCGGGTGCCTCCGGGAAAAAAGAGGCTGTGCACGCCGTGCTCGATGGCAATGGTGGAGTAGGTGTCGAGGGTTTTGCGGTAAATGGGGTTGCGCTTGCGCCTGTCCACCTTATAGGCGCCGAGGCGCTGCATAAAATAGGCCAGTATGGCATTGTTGTAGAGGTTGAGGCCGGCACCGTAAATAAAAGCGGGCAGGCCCAGGGCATGCAGCCCCCAGCCGATAATGATGGAGTCGAGGTTGCTGATGTGGGTGGGCACCAGGATGATGGTGCCCTTAGTGGCCAGGTTGCGTATGGCTTGAATTTCGCCTATGAGGTGTACCCGCTCCTGCAGGTGCAGGTTGTGGTACATCACGGCTTTGATGGTTTTGCCGGCCGAGGCATTGAGCAGGGTAGAAAAAATAAAGGGCAACACCCGCTTGGCAAAGTGGTAGCTGCCCGGCTTGAAAGTGCTGGCAATCTCATTGGCATAGCGGCTGATGATGGTTTCGAGTATGGCCAGGTTGTGCTGGTAGTAGGCTCCGGGCTGGGCAGCCTGCTGCTCGTTGGCGATGAGCTGGCGCTTGATGTTTTGCCAGAACTTCTTCTCATCCGGGGGGTCCACCTTCCAGGGGTCTTCCTCTATGCGTATGCGCTCGAGGTACATGGTTTGGGCAATGAGGTCGTGCAGGGCTTTTTCGTCTCCTGCGGTGAGCTTCTCAAAGGCATCCATACACTCCAGTATCACCTCCCGCACAAAGGCCTGCTTGCGCCTGAAGAGGCGCGCGATGGGCCAGTCGTGTATGTTGGGGATGACGGGTTTGTACAAAATGCCTTCCTTGATGTAGTGCTGCACCGACTCGGGCGCCTCCTGGGAGGGGGCCACGGCTGTGGGAGGTATGCGGGGGTCTGTATCCAAAATAGCTGGTTTTTGATGTTGGGTTTTCTGCCGTAATTTAGCTAAAACTTCAGCAGGCAATGTGCTAAGTTGAGAAAATGTTGGGAAATATGAAACAGCAGATGAAAAGCCAGTGGATGGAGGCGGCCCGCCTGGCAGGCATACAGCTGGCTGAGGCGCTGGAATTCTGGCCCCGCATACAGCAGTACTACGGCCAAAAACACCGCCATTACCACAAGCTGGAGCACATAGCCGAGCTGCTGCACTGGGCATCGCGGCTGGAGGCTCATATTGAGCAACCGCAGGCCGTGCATCTGGCCATTTGGTTTCACGACCTCATTTACCTTCCCCACAAGCAAAACAATGAAGCACAAAGCGCCCGCCTGGCCCGCCGCCTGATGCAGCAGTGGGGGCTGCCTGCACAGTTGGTCAGCACGGTGGAGCAAATGATCCTCTCCACTGCCGGGCACCAGCCCCGGCTCGAAAGCCATGACTGCCGCCTGTTTCTGGACATGGACCTGGCCATTCTGGGCAGTACGGCTGCCGAGTACCAGGCCTATTGCCTGGCCATACGGCAGGAATACCGCCTTTACCCGGATTTTTTGTACCAAAAAGGCCGCAAACACATCCTCAAGCACTTCCTCCAAAGACCCCACATTTATTTCACTGCCCCGATGCGCCAGCAGCTTGAACAAAGGGCCAGGGAAAATATGCAGCGGGAGTACGAAAGTTTGTAGGAATGGCTATTTTGTACTGAATTTTTCTTCCATCCAAACCCCATGCCCCATGATACGACCCTACATACTGGCCGAAACCAACTGGAAAAGCGTCAAAGCCACCACCTATGAAGTGGCAGTACTGCCCTGGGGGGCTACTGAGGCCCACAATTACCACCTGCCCTATGCCACAGACAACCTGCAGGCCGACTTTGTGGCGGCCGAAGCGGCCCGCATCGCCTGGGAGGCCGGGGCACGCGTGATTGTGCTGCCCTGCATTCCCTTTGGACCCAACAGCGGCCAACTGGACATTCCCCTGTGTATGCACCTCAACCCCAGCACCCAGCTGGCCATCCTCAAAGACGTAATAGCGGTGCTGCAACGGCATGGGATACACAAATTTGTGATTTTCAATGGCCACGGTGGCAACAATTTCAAGAGCATGATACGCGAGCTTTCGGTCCTTTTTCCGCAGGTGTTTACCTGTGCCCTCAACTGGTACCAGGCCGTGGACTGGCACGCCTACTTCGACGAGCCGGGCGACCACGCCGGCGAAATGGAAACCAGCGCCATGATGCACATTGCCCCGGAGCTGGTGCTGCCCCTGGCCGAAGCCGGCGACGGAGCCGCCAAAACCTACCGCATACAGGGGCTGCGCGAAGGCTGGGTGAGCGCCCAGCGGGCCTGGACCCGGGTGAGCCGCGATACGGGCGTGGGAAACCCCCGCCAGGCAACACCCCAAAAGGGAGCACGTTATTTAAATGCCTGCGCACAACAAATTGGAACTTTTTTGGTAGAACTGGCACAGGCAGACCTGGAGGATTTTTATGCATGAATTTGATCAACTGAGGCAGTATGTGTCGAAATACGTGCACATAGAGCCTGCCGTATTTGAGGAGGCCAGCCGTTATTTCAAGCCCCGCTTTCTGAAAAAAGGGGAGTATTTGTATCGCGAAGGAGGTATTTGCCACAAGCTGGCCTTTGTGTTGCGGGGCCTCATCCGTTCCTTTTACCACATAGAAGGAGAGGAAGTGACGCGTTTTATTGTGTGGGAAAATTTTTTTGTAACGGCCTTTTCCAGCTTTATTTCCCGCAAATCGAGCAACGAAAACATACAGGCGATAGAAGACAGCCATGTGCTGGTGATTTGCTACGAAGACCTGCAACACCTCTATCGCAAACACCCCAGCTGGCAGGAACTGGGCCGCCGCCTGGTAGAGGAAAGCCACCTGCGGCTGGAGCAGCGGGTGCTTAGCCTGCTCACCCACACCGCCGAGCAGCGCTACCGCGCCCTGGCCATTACCCAGCCCGAGCTGCTGCGCCGCGTGCCCCTGCAGTACATCGCCTCCCTGCTGGGCATCAAACCCGAAACCCTGAGCAGAATACGCAGAAAGGTGCGGGCATAAATCCAGGGTCGTTTTTTTACAAAAAATGGGCTTCTGTATGTTATTCCCCTTGCTTTTTTCACCGCAGTTTAAAACGTTCCACTGGTATTTTGCGTTTCAATTAGATATATTCGAGCCATTATTGAAGCAGTAGGATTGCTTCAAGTGATAAATCATTTTTCATCATGAAACAGCTCATTTTGCAAATCGAAGAGGGGAAATATAGTTTTTTTATGGAGCTAATCCAGAATTTTGATTTTATTAAAGTTCAGGAAGAAGGGGATAATAAAGAGGCGATTATGGAGAATCTTAAGCAAGGCTTTGAGGAAATGAAACTTTACAAAGATAAGAAACTGAAAGGTACACCGCTTAATGAGTTTCTAAATGAGCTATAGGATCTTACTTTCTGATAATTTTAAGCGGGAAGCAAAGCGTTTAGCTAAAAAATATCCATCATTTAAAAAAGACCTTGCAGCTCTGGGCAAACAACTCAGCGAAATGCCCACGATGGGAATTTCGCTTGGAAATAATGTGTATAAAGTTAGAATTTCAATTAGCTCGAAAAGAAAGGGGAAAAGTGGAGGGGCCAGGGCAATAAGTTATGTGGATGTAGAAAAGGAAACAGTTTTGCTGCTTTCTATTTATGATAAAAGCGAAAAGGTTAATATTTCGAATAAAGAAATCAGAGAGTTGTTAAAGAAATATGTGTAGCGGACCTATTGCATTCAGTGCCAGGTATATGCCAGTTTTATCAATCAGAACGTATCTATTCAGCATATACCTGCTGCAAAAAAGGGGGAATACTTTACTTCCCCCAATAGTGCCTTCATGGACCATGCATACATGAAACTTTGTTTTTGTCAACCACCCCCCGGCCCCTCCTTATCCCACTATCCCGCTCGCGCAAGGCCTAAGGAGGGGAGTTGAAGGTGGTTAATACATTTCATTGAAAATGAGCATATTATGCTGGGGCCCCAGGCCTGCCCGCCTGCCGACGCCAGTTTACAACTGGGGCCGGTAGCAGGGGCTTCAGGCCTGCTGGCGGGGGCAAATCCCATTGCTATTTCCGCAGCCGTTGTCCCAGTGTTAAACCGGGAACGCGGGCCGTTCCTATTGGCGTGCGGAGCACGCCATGAAGGGCGGCGCCAGGCTGGCGCTACCCATATTTAGGCCCCTAAGGGGGCCATGCAGTCCGCGACCCGGAGGGGAGGGCCACTTTTTGAGCGAAAAAGTGGCCCTTAGCCTTGTCCATATCCAAAAAATGCCTATATTGGCTATGCGTTCTTTTTCCATAGAGAAGGTAGCAGGCCCGAAATTCACTTTGATTTTATGAACATATCGAAACCGGAATTATTTTTTGCGTAATGCATTTTTTTGCCCAAATCGGCTTATTTTGGTTATCGCAAATGATTGATAATCAGTCTATTCATTTTTTACGCCTTGTAGAGCTATCCAATTTTAGGTTTGACTGCGACAACTAAGCTGTTCCATTTCAGCATCACAAGTACACACTTGTAGAGCTATCCAATTTTAGGTTTGACTGCGACTGTCCATTCCCAAATTGGCAAATCCAGCATTTAACAGTCTTGTAGAGCTATCCAATTTTAGGTTTGACTGCGACAACCAGGGCATCGGTGCGTTCGAGTCGGTAAAACTTGTAGAGCTATCCAATTTTAGGTTTGACTGCGACCCCAATGAATCGCGGGTATCCCGATACCGAGCAGAAGTCTTGTAGAGCTATCCAATTTTAGGTTTGACTGCGACTATCTATTTGGACAACAGTCTGCCACAGGGTACTTGTAGAGCTATCCAATTTTAGGTTTGACTGCGACTAGTCCTTTGAATTGACGAGCTCCCCTTTGGAGATCTTGTAGAGCTATCCAATTTTAGGTTTGACTGCGACAGGATGTTGCGTGTTGGGTGGAGGTCACTACTACGCACTTGTAGAGC
>RFHT01000197.1 GCA_003696835.1 Bacteroidota bacterium | reverse complement strand
CTCAGGCTGAGAATGAAGCCCATCAGCACCATCAGGCCCGGCGACCAGCCCATGAGCGTGCCTACCAGGTAGGCAGCCAGCAGGCTGCCCCCTATTTGAAGGGCAGTACCCAGTACGGCAGGCTTCCAGAACGAAAGCAGGTTGGGCAGGTCCACTTCCATACCAATAAAAAACAGCAGCAGGATGAGGCCCATTTCTCCCAGGTGATCGATGAGTACTTTATCCGTAATAATGGCCATACCCTCCGGCCCCAGCAGCACGCCCGCCAAAATGTAGGCCAGTATATAGGGCTGCCGTAGCTGCCGCAGCAGCGTGCCCAGCATCACCACCGTAAGGCCCAGCAGTACGAGTTTGAGCAGCATGGGAGAAATGGTAGTTGCCCCCAGTAGCAGATAACATTTCATGAATCTTACATTTCATTAATCATGGCTGCATTCAGGCCTCCTGCCTGCGTTTTTCCATGATGAGCAGCAGCTCGGGTACCCGCTTGCTGGCGTACTCGTAGCCCACCTCATATATTTCCCGTATCTTTTTGCTGTCAAAGGTGCCGTAATTGCTCAGCTCCTGTGGCATAAAGAGGAAGTCGCACTGGCCAAACTTATACATGGAGCTCGACAGGAAGGTGAGGCCACTGGCGCGGTTGAGCAGCTTAATGGTGCTGTTGAGTTCCTCCTTTTCAACGCGTTTTTTGGGAGAAACAAAACTGCCGATGAGAAAGCTGCAGCGCCCCAGCAGCGGCTCTGTGGGGAAATTGTTCATCACCCCCCCGTCAATGTACCAGTCCTCCCCTATTTCCACGGGCGAAAATACGCCCGGCAGGGCAGCTGAGGCCAGCACGGGCAGCACCAACTCGCCGGAGGAAAAAAAGCGCATGCGGGCATTCAGCACGTCGGTTACACAAATGTGGAGTTCCTTGTGGAGGGATTCGAAGGTATGCCCATTGAGCCAGGGCTCAAATATTTCGGCATATTTTTCTGCATCCAGTATGCCAGGCTTGTAGCGCGAGAAGTTTCTCCAGCGGAAGATATTGGAATTTTCATCAAAAAAATCCAGGATTTCGGTGGGCTTGTAGCCGGCCGCATACAAAGCTCCGGCCATGGCCCCTGCACTGCTGCCCGAAATCATATCCGGCTCTATGCCGTTATCCTCCAGCACGGCCAGCACGGCCGCATGGGCAGCCCCGCGTACGCCTCCGCCCGAAAGGGTGATGCCTATTTTCTTTTGTTTTTCCATTATTATTGGGTTTAGGTGTGCGTGAATATACTCAGCGAATGTTTGATAGAAAAAATTAAGGCGAAAAGCCTCCTTTTCGCCTCGCAGGTATGCGGTGCCCCTACCAGCCGGGCACCACGTTTACCCCAAATACCGTTCTGGTTTTCTTCAGCAAAGGCACAGCCAGGAAAGGCTCCAGCACCATGGCCCCAAAGAGGTTGATGCGCATGGAAGCACCTGTACTGAAAACGGGCTTGGGGGTATTGTCAAATATGCCTACCCGCTCGTTTGAGTCAGGATTGAGCTTGTCATTCCAGGCCAGCCCTCCATCTACAAAGAGGTTGAGGTCGGTAAAGAGAAATTTCGACTTGATGACCGACAGGCGCTCGGGCCCGGTAAAGGGCAGGCGTATCTCAAAGTTGGCAATCAGCAGCTTGGAGCCCACCAGTTGGTTGACCGAGAGCTTGTTCGCTTCCAGGATATCGCTATGGGAGAAGCCATAGCCCCGCACAAACCAGGGATAGCCCAGGTACAGGGGCGTGAGCACCTCGGCATCCTTGCCGTAGCGCCCCAGGTGTGTGGCGCGGAAGGCAAAGGTAAAGGGCTTGGCGTACAGGTACTGCCGGTAGTCGATGATGGCCCCCATAAAGTCGAGGTCCCCAAAGTACTTTTCTACCCCTATGCGGTAGCGGCTGCCCTGCAAAGGTGCAGCTATCCCAAAGAAGGAGTTGTCGTGCACAAAGGCCGTGTTGAGGGTGAAATACCCAAAGCCGGGAGGCGCATCCAGCTTTTCACGCTCCTGAATGATGAGCTGCCCAAAGGCATCGTAATAATTGGTAAAGCGGTCCAGGCGGTAGTGGATGCGGGCATAGCTGAAGCCCCCCTCCAGGCGCTCGGTAGTAGAAAAGGGATACTGGGCAAATACGCTGGCCTGCTCCTCAAACATGCGGTAGTTGTCCACAAAGTACTTGCCTGCCAGTATAGCCGTTTGCTGAGTGAGCTGCAACGTATCTACGCCGGCAAAGGCAATGCCTACGGAGCGGTAGGGAATGTGTGAAAGACTGATGCCCCAGCCCAGGCGGTTTTTTTGGTTGAGATACACCGCCTGACCGGCAAAGTCGTAAATTTCCCCGTTCAGGGCAAGGCCGGTGTACAGCTTGCGGTTGCCCAGAATATCGCCAAAAAGAAAGTCCACCCCTCCCTGCATGGCCGTAGTGGTGCCAAAGGTTTGCTGGCCTACCCCTACGCCGGCACCACCGCCTACGTATTCCAGCTCAAACTTGCTCTCATAAGGCCGTTCATACAAGCTGCTCTTGGGCAGGTAAGGCATCTCATCCAGAAAGGCCAACTGGGTGTTTACGATGTCGATTTGCCCGGCAATGACCGGCGGCAGGGTAGCTGCCCGCATATTCACCGCATTGAGCGCTACCCGCTCATGCAAAAAGTCTCCCGGCACCGCATGAAAGATGGTGTACTTGCTGTCGCCATAGTAGGTATATACAATGCGGTCGTCGGCCCCGGCTATGGAAATGGCTGGTGAGTACTGGGTAATGCCGGAAATACCCGTGAGCAGGCGGGTTTTTTGAAATACCTCCCCAGTGGCCAGGTCGTAGAGGTATAAGTTGCGAAAGCCATCCCTGTTGGACAAAAACCAGATGTGATTGTGGCTGTCAAACACCGGGTTGAGGTTGTTGGCTCCGGGAAATACGGGCAGGTGGCGTATGCGCCGGCTGTCCATGTCCATGATGGCCAGGTTGAAGGTCCATTTGCCGTGGCTACGACCCTGTACCATGCTCAGCTGGTCGGTGGAAAAGACCAGCATGCTGCCGTCCGGCGACCAGCGCGGATGCAGCTCCGAGTAGAGGTCGTTGGTGAGTTGAATCACTTCCCCACTGCGCCAGTTGTAGGCATACAGGTCGGTTTGCCCGTGTACCAGGCCCGACACCACGATGAGGTCGCCCGAGGGCGCCCAGTTGGGGTTGCTGAAGGCCGGCACACCCGGTATGGGAAATTCTCCTACGGTTTGGCCATTGGCCACCTCTTTGATTACCAGCACGTTTTTTCCCTTTTTGTAGGCCACAAAGGCATACATGCGGCTGTCGGGCGACCAGGTGCCGGTGCTTTCGATGAAGTCGAAGTTGTCCAGATGGCCGTCTCTGACGGTGCTGGCCACCTTGCGTATGATTTTGCCTGTGGCCGCATCGGCCAAAAAGAGGTCGGTGGTAAAGAGGTCTTTTTCCGAAAGGAAAATGAGGTACTTGCCGTCGGGGCTTAGTGCCGGGCTGATGTTCATTTCGCCGGCATTTTCGTCATCCAGTATCTTGACGCCATAGCTGGCCTCCTGTTTGTTGCCCATCAGCGGCTCGTACCAGGTGCGCATCGCCCCGTGCCACATGGAGGAGAGGTTTTCTTCCCCCACATTCAGCAGGCTGTCAAATGCCGCATCCATGCCGTATTTGGCCGTGTAGAGCAGCAGCGGCCTGATCATGGTATCGCCGTAGGCGCCGGCAATAAAAGCCCAGAATGCCTGGCCGTAGCGATAGGGAAAATAGTCGGGTTTGGACAAGTCCTTTATGGTGGGGATGTCATTTTGCAAAATGGCGTCGCGCATCCACATGGCCGTGTGGGCATCCACCTTGCCGATGGAGAGGTACTCGGCCATGCCTTCTATCATCCAGAGCGGCACGTTTTGCAGGTTGCGTATGCTCAGGCTGGTATCGCTGTGCAGCAGCAGGTGGTACTGAAAGGCGTGTACCAGCTCGTGGCCCAGCACGTGGTGGGTTTGCTGGTTGGACATGGCAAAGGGTAACACCACCCGGTTGCGCAGCCCCTCGGTCACCCCGCCGGTTCCTATGCCTATCATGCCCTCAATGGCACGGGTCTGCTGGAAATCGGCGTGGTTGTTGTACAAAATAATGGGGTTTTTCTCCCCGAAAGTATCCTTCAGCACTGCCTGGTGCATCTTGTACCAGTGCTCGCTCCAGTCGGCGAAGTCTTCCAGTGCACGATCATTCTCCAGGTAATGATAGATCTCAAAGGTGGGGGTCTCCAGCACCCTGAAATCCATTTTCGTATATCGGGGTTTGTTGCGGCCGAAGCCCTGTGCCCATGCTCCATATACGTAGAGGAGCATACACAGCAATATGGTTATTTTTTTCATAGGTTCGCAGTTTGATTCGGGTACATATTTTTATCAAAAATACGCTCAGGGACAAAAGGGTTCGGCTTTATTCGTTGAATTCCATTTCTGCCTCGTTAAATGCGGAAAAGTACAGGATAAAGGCAAATGGGATTTTCGGGAATATTTCTCTAATTTCCCCCTACAATCAAGCACGAACTTATGAATACCCAAGCTGCCCTCATAGACCTCAACTGCGACATGGGCGAAAGCTACGGCCGCTTTCAGATCGGCAATGATGAGGCCATTTTCCCCTACATATCTTCTTCCAACATTGCCTGCGGCTTTCACGGAGGCGACCCCCTGCACATAGAAAACACCATACGGCTGGCCCTGAAGCACCGCGTGCGCATAGGGGCGCACCCCTCCTACCCCGACCTTTCGGGTTTTGGCAGGCGCAAGATGCACTTGCCTGCTGCGGAACTGGAAGCGGTTGTGAAGTACCAGGTGGCCGCCCTCAAAGGCATGGTGGAGAGCCATGGGGCCACCCTGGCTTATGTAAAACCCCACGGCGCCCTCTACAATACCGCTGCTGATGAGGAGGAAACCTGCCGCCTCATCATTTCGGCCATTCAGGCCCTGGACCCCCGGCTGGCCCTCATGGGGCTGGCCGGCAGCACCATGGAGCAGGTGGCCCGCCAGCAGGGTATTGAGTTTATTGCCGAGGCCTTTGCCGACCGGACCTATACGCCCCAGGGGCGCCTCCTGCCCCGCAGCCAGCCCCATGCCGTCATCTATGAACCCGAGCAGGCCGTCAAGCAGGTGCTGGACATCGCACTGCGACAACACGTACTCAGTGCCGGCGGCCTCATGGTGCCCGTACACGCTCAGAGCATTTGCATACATGGCGACAACCCCGCCGCAGTGCCCATCCTGCAAGCCCTGCATGCAGCCTTCGAAACGCACCACATACAGCTGATCAATCAGCGCGATGCCGCCAGGGGCTAATGCGGGGGGTTGGAGGCTTTCAAAACGAGGGTTCTTTTATGGCTTGATAGATGAGGTTGAGGCACGTTGTGGGGCGTTCTCATCAATACTTGTAGATAAAAGATTATTACCAATAAAAATAAAAAATATAGACTAATGATAATAGCACAATAAAAATTATGTATATATAATTTTTATTGAACCAACTTTTCCATAATACCGGGGAAAGGATGCAAATTAATAGTATTCCTAACGGAACGATAAAGAAGTAGTATGCAAGAATACTCAAGGGAATTTGGGCCCCTCCAGATGTCAAGATTCCCGTTAATAGCATCAATAATGGAGTTAGGGAACTAATTCCCAAAAGCCATGCAAATATTGCATGAATAGGTGTTGGGAATCTTTTTGTAAAAAAATTTGAACCCATTGGAGACTATATAAAAATCATTAGTAACTATTCAGCACCCTCAGGGTGAAAAAAACAATTGTTGTAAGTTGTTCATTTTCAATGACTTGCATTAACCACCTCCAACTCCTCCTTGAAAAGGAGGAGAGTTCTCCGGGGCAGGCGGCGCAGCCGCCTGCGAACCTTCAACT
>RFHT01000196.1 GCA_003696835.1 Bacteroidota bacterium | reverse complement strand
TTATATAAAAAATATAAAGAAAAATAATTACAAAACTAAAAACAGCTTACCCATCATGCGAAACAAGCAATACGTGCTTAAAACTATGAACAACCTAAGCCCTTTCTTTTTCTCCTTTCTCTTTGGTATAAGCTTCCTGATACTTTCTCCCGCACAGGCTCAGATCAAAAGTTTTCAACATAATGCCCCTGAATTTGAAATTGAGGGATGGTTTGGCAACTCCCACTACGCCCTGACAGAGGGCTACCGCGAGCTTACCGTCTCCATGAACAAGCAGCCCTGGGAAGCATTCACCCTGGCCCTCAACCAAATCAAACCACTGAATGCCCCCTACATTCGCTTTAAAGTGAAAGCTTCGGCCAATGTGCGTCTGCGCATCGACCTGCACGACAAAAACTTCGACAACCTCGAAGACGCCACCCGCCTCTACATGATAGACGCCAACGACGGCTACACCGAGCTGGTATATGAGTTTCCCCAGATTTACTCCACTACCACCGCCGGCGGCAGCAACAGCCCCAATGTGTCGGAAAGCATTTCCCACATCCTCTTTTATGTAAATCCCGGCGAAACCTTTGCGGGCGAGCTGTCCATCAAAGACCTCATGATTGGCTCCATGGAAAGTGCCGATGCCCCCAATCTGCAGCCCAACCTGGTGGTATTTCCCAACCCCACCCGCACCCGGGTAAACGTGGATGTACCTGAAGGCGGCATATACACCCACATTGAGCTGTACGACATGGCCGGCCGCAAGCTCATGCACAAGGGCCTGAACCCGGACCAGACCGCCCAGCCCGCTTTCCTCGATGTGCGCAGCCTCAACAAGGGAATCTACCTCCTTACCCTGCAGGGGCCTACCGATGTGCGCTCCACCAGAGTTGTTGTACAGTAACGCCCACTTTTTAATCACTTTCATCGCTCAATGAAAACTGCTATCAGCTTTTACATACAAAAATTCGCTCACAGCAAATTCGCTCGTCCTATTGTCAGTTTCTTCATTCTGCTGCTGCTGTTTATCACCGCCATGCAGGCCCAGAAAATCACCCTCACCCCTGCCATGATCACCAATGAGCAGAACAAGGGAGACGCCGGCATGCTGGTAGATGAGCAGCAACTGGCCGGCGACCCCAAAGCAGGGCAGGGAGGCAATCCCACCACCCAATGGTTTACCGGCTGGGGACCCCAAAACCATCCCGCTTCGGCCTACATCAACCTGGGTCAAAGCTACCACCTCTACGAAGTGTATGTACGCGACGTAAACGACAAGGGCCTGCTGACCATCTCCTACGGCTCTCCTGGCAACTGGCAGGAGCTGACTAGCTACAACTGTAGCAAATACCTCAAGTGGGTGAAGTTTAATGCCAATGTGCAAACCGCTTATTTGAGGATCACCCTGCACGAGCAGGGCGCCAATATATCCGAAATCGTACTTTATGGCGTAGCAGACGGCCAGCCCAGCCAGCCCAACGACCCGCCCACCGGGCCGGTGGACAATCCCGACGGCTTTACCGGTGAGCGCATCCTCATCAGCCCGGCCATGGTCAAAAGCGAAAACGGCCTGGGCGACCCCGCCCTGCTGGCCGATGAGCAGCAGATAGCCGGCGATCCCGCCGAAGGACAGGGCGGTACACCCTCCAACACCTGGTTTCCCGGTTGGGGGCCCAGAAACCACCCCGCCATTGCTTATATTGACCTGGGGCAGCCCTATGATTTATCGAAAATTTTCCTCTTCGACGTCCAGGACGTGGGCACCTTTAAGGTGTGGTTTGGCGAACCCGGCAACTGGGTAGAATTATTTACTCACGATTGTGGCAAATACAAAAAGTGGGTGGGGTTCCCCGCTGTGGTACAGAGCCGCTATGTGCGCCTGGCCATGATGGAGCAGGGGGCCAATATCGCAGAAGTGGTGCTCTATGGCCTGCCTGCCAATGAGGACCCCGCCAACCCCGCCGACAACACCCCTCCTGCGCCCGTGGTGGACCTGGCCGCTGCTGCGGCAGGCTCCAACGCCATCAACCTCAGTTGGACGGCCCCGGGCGACGACGGCCAGAGCGGCACAGCCGAGCGCTACTTGTTCCGTTACAGCACCGCCCCCATTCAGGCGGCCAATTTTGAGCAGGCCCAGCAGTTGAGCCCTGCTCCGGCTCCGGCAGTTGCCGGCAGCCCCCAAAGTATGACCGTCAGTGGCCTCATGCCGGCCACCACCTACTACTTCGCCCTCAAAACCGCCGACGAAGCCGGCAATATCTCCAACATCTCCAACCTCAGCCTGGCCACCACTGAGGCTGATGCAGGCGGGCCTGCCGGGCCCCCGGCAGGGAAAATCACCCTGAACCCTGCCATGATGAACAGCGAAAACGGCAAAGGCGACCCCCTCAAACTCATAGATGAGCAGCAACAGGCTGGCGACCCGGCCAACAGTACTGGCGGCATGCCCGTTACCACCTGGTTTCCCGGATGGGGCAGTGCCAACCACCCCGCTACTGCCTACCTGGACCTGGGCATGATGTACGACCTCAACACCGTGTTCTTGCGCGATGTGAACGACATTGGCCTGTTTGAAGTGTATGCCGGCAGCCCCGGCAACTGGCAGTTGCTCTTTACCGACCCCATGACGGGCTACCAGGTGTGGAATGAGCACGAAGTGAGCGCCCGCACCCGCTATGTGCGATTTGTGATGCGGGAGCAGGGGGCCAATGTGGCCGAAGTGGTGCTTTACGGTGTGCCTGCCGAAGGCGGCACCCCTGCTGACAGCCAGCCGCCAGCCGCCATCACCGACCTGCAGAGTGGCCAGGCCACCGCCAACAGCATTGCCCTGAGCTGGACGGCCCCCGGCGACGACGGCCAGAACGGCACGGCCACCTCTTATGACATACGCTACAGCATGGCCGCCATTACCCCGGCCAATTTCAGCAGTGCCACCCAACTGGGGCAGGCGCCTGCGCCTGCCGCTGCGGGTACTTCCCAAAGTGTGGTGGTAAGCGGCCTGCAGCCGGCCAGCACCTATTTCTTTGCCATCAAGGCCCTGGACGAAGTGCCCAACACTTCGCCCATCTCCAACATTGTTACGGCCTTTACCTCCGCCGCAGGCGGAGGGGGCGATGCCGTTCCCCCCAGCCAGATCACCGATCTGGGGGCAGGCTTCCCTACGGCCAACAGCATTCGCCTGCACTGGACCACCACCGGAGATGACGCCTCGGCTGGCACAGCAGCGGCCTACGAACTGCGCTACAGCACCAGCATGATTACCTCGGCCAACTTTGAGCAGGCCAGCCTGTATGCTGCCGTGCCCCAGCCCCTGGCCGCTGGCAATGAGCAGCAAATGGTGGTAAATGGCCTGGCACCCAATACCACCTATTACTTTGCACTCAAAGCCATTGACGAAAGCCAAAATGCATCGCCCATGTCCAACATCGCCAGCGCCAGCACCCTCGAAGCTTCGGCTGCCCCCTCAGGCGGATTTACCATGGATCAGCTCATCGGCATCAATGCCTTCTTCGACGACCCGCCCGAAAAATACCAGGTGGCTGGTTTCATTCGCTCCTATGAGTACCTCAAGTGGCACGCCTACGATGTGCAAAATGTAGATCCCAACATACAGCTCCAAAACATCGAGTATGGCTTTAACCCTTCCTACGCAGGAGGCGCCAACCTCGATGCCTATTACCAGGAGGCCAAAAGCCTGGGCATTACCGTAGTGCCTTCCTATCAGGAGAGTTTTATGTGGCTGGTAAACAACGTAAAACCCGACCTGGTGCACAAGCCCGCCCGCAAAAACGAAAACAGCCTGGACCCCTGGTCCTACCGCGACCACGCCGCCGCCATGTACCAGATGGCTGCACGCTACGGCTCCACCCCCGTACCCGACAACACCCTCCAGCTGCGGGCCGACAATGAGCGCCTCACCGGCATGGACATCATTCATTACTACGAAAACTGGAATGAGCACGACCGCTGGTGGCAGGGACCCAATGCCCACTTTTCACCTGAAGAGTATGCTGCCATGACCAGTGCCGACTACGACGGCCACATGAATACCATGACCTACGGCAACAATGTGAAATTTGGCCTCGTGAATGCCGACCCCAACGCCAAAATGGTGATGAGCGGCCTGGCACACCTGGAGTATTACAAGCTCGAAGACATGAAGCGCTGGTTTGACGAAAACCGCACCGATCCCAACTACCGCAAGTACCCCATAGACGTCATCAATATTCACCGCTATTCCAACGATGCGGGCCAACAACATGCCATTGGCAATTCGGGGGTGAGCCCCGAAGATGACGACCTCAAGGGCAACCTGCAGGCATTGGTGCTTTGGGTAGAGCAAAACATGCCCGAAGTATCTGAAGTCTGGATCACCGAATTTGGATACGACACCAACCCCGCCTCTCCCCAGCATGCACCTTCTTTTGCCGGCTTTTCGCACCAAGAAGTGCAGGCACAGTGGCTGGTGCGTTCCTACCTGGCCATTGCGGCCTCCGGGGTACACCGGGCCGCCATGTACATGCTGCGCGATGTGGCCGACAATGGGGGAGGGGTGTTTCAAACCAGTGGGCTGGTCTCCAGCAAACAGTCTGGCTGGCAGCCAAAGCCCTCCTGGTACTATGTTTATACCATGAAAAACCGCCTCACAGGCATGCGCTATACGGGTGAAATCCCCTCGGGCAACCCCAATGTGTGGATTTATGAATTCACCCATGATACCAATGGCAGCAAAGCCTATGCAGTATGGTGCCCCACCTCCAACGGCACTCAGGTACAAAACTTTAGCCTGCCCGTGAATGCAAACAGTGCTACCCTGGTTCGTCTGGTGGAGGGTAATATCAATGGAGAAGAAACTCCGCTTCAGATCAATAGTGGCAGCGTACGCATAGACGTAAGCGAAAGACCGGTATTTGTTATTACCCAGTAATAGCAAAAACCATTGTGTTGTGTGTAAGCAGGCAGTCCTTTTAGGGCTGCCTGTTTTTGTTATATACCGCAGCCCGCTTGCCCCAAAACCCTGCTCGCTGCTGTCCCACTCCGATTAGAATTGACTCAATTATACCCTGAATTCTCCCTTTTGGGCTCAGCTGCTGCTGCCGTTTTACATGCAGCTCAGGCCTGCTCGCGGGCTCTGGCGGGCATCTGTTGTTTTCATTGATTGATTGGGAGAATAGTAGTGCATAATTCTAACATATAAAATGGAAAAATTATTCAATGTAATAAATACACTACTTATTAATGGCAATACGTATGTAAGAATTTGTTTGTGCTTATCTCCAAAAAAATATAATAAAATATAATTAAAGAAGGTACGAAAATATGCCTATTTTCCTTTTGGTGGGATAGCTTGTTAGTTGCCCTTTTTAAGCTCTTTAAGGGGGGGTGTTAGGTGGAAAAGTAGGAGGGGGGTATCTAGTAATAGGCGTTTATTTGCGTTTTTTGGGGTTTTTTTGCCCCTGGGCGTTCAGCGAAGAGGAGCGTATTGATGGGTATGGGGATGAGTATGCTTGTCTGATTTGAAGGGGAAAAATCATAAAAATGAAGTCATTTTGACTAAAAGTTAATAAAAATAATTTTTAAACAAGTAAGAAAACAAATATTAAAG
>RFHT01000195.1 GCA_003696835.1 Bacteroidota bacterium | reverse complement strand
TAATGCATTTCATTGAAAATGAGCAACTTACAACAATTGTTTTTTTTCACCCTGAGGGTGCTGAATAGTTACCATTAGAACGTTCTGTGGGTAAAGCTAAGAAGCATATATGGATATTCAGTGCACATATTTGTGCATTTTTGAATTTTTTTTGCAGGCCGCATTTAGGGAACCACTGATTTTCACCGTTTTGATGATTGACGCAGATGATTTCCTCCAGGAAACATTGCCCCTGCTGGCCTTCGTGCCCTCCTTCGTGCTCTCCGTGCGCTCAGTGGCTAACCAACGAACCACCTGCGTGCTGAATCAACCCAACTCCCCTTCCCATTTTTCTTCTATATTTGTCCACCCGAATTGCGATGAAAAAAGAACTACCTCCACCGCTGGAAAACGCCTTGCGAGCCCTGCTCAGGGAGCACTATGGCATAGCCGCCCGCCAGCTTCGTCAGTTGCCGGGCGAGCTGGACCTCAATGTGTATGTAGCCTCGACTGAAGGAGGGGCTTATTTATTAAAAATTTCGCATGAAGGCGAAGATGAAGCCTGTTTGCACATGCAGGTGGCGGCCCTGCGCCACCTTGCGCAGCATGCCCCGGAGCTTCAGCTCAGCAGGGTGATCCCGACCCGCTCTGGCGCCTTTCTGCAGGAGGTTGAGGTGCAGGGGCGTCAGCGTTTGATGCGGCTGCTCAGCTGGGTGCCCGGCAGGCTGTGGGCGAGGGTGTCGCCCCATACGCCTGCCCTACTGCAGAGCTTGGGTGAAGTGTGTGGCCGACTGTCGGCTGCCCTGCAGCACTTTGAGCACCCCGCCGCCCACCGCAGCCTGCGCTGGGACCCCGCCCGGGCCCAGTGGGTAGCGCCCTATCTGGAAGCCTTTGAGCAGCCTGCACAGCGGGACTGCGCCCGCTATTGCTGGCAGCTCTTTCAGCAGCAGGCCCTGCCCCTGCTGCCCCGCCTGCCCGCCAGCATCAACCACAACGACGCCAACGACTACAACATCCTGGTGAACGAAGCACGGGGCTACGAGGCCCGCGTCACGGGCCTCATCGATTTTGGCGACATGGTATATACCCGGCGCGTGAACGAACTCGCCATCGCCTGTGCCTATGCCTGCATGCACAAGCCCGATCCCCTGCAGGCTGCCCTGCCCATCGTGGCGGGCTACCACCGCCACATGCCGCTGAACGAAGACGAGCTGGCCGCCCTTTGGCCCCTCATGGCCACCCGCCTGCTCATCAGCGTAACGGCTTCCCTGCTCAACCGGCGCCAGCATCCCGACAATGCCTACCTGCAGATCAGCGAAGCGCCTGCCTGGGCGCTGATGGAAAAGATAAGGCACATCCCGCCCGCCCTGGCCCACTACAGCTTCCGGCAGGTATGCGGCCTGCCGCCTTGCCCGCAGCGGTCGGCTTTCGACCGCTGGATAGCCCGCCACCGCCCAAGCTGGGGCCCCGTGCTGGATCCCCAGGTTCTGCAGGCAGGCCTGCACCTCTTTGACCTCAGTGTGGGCAGCACCGAACTGGGCAATGTGGCCGACTTTGACAAAGCCCGGGGCATGCAGCGCCGGTTGCAGGCTGTGCTGGAGGAAGCAGACGCAGGCGCTGGCATAGGCGCCTACGGCGAAGCCCGCCCCTTTTACAGCACGGATAACTACCGCGAAATGGGCAATGAGGGGCCTCGCTGGCGGACCGTCCACCTGGGTGTGGACGTGTTTTTACCTCCGGGTACAGCCGTTAGGGCGCCTTATCCCGGCAGGGTGCACAGCTTTGCCAACCGGGCTGCCGAGCGCGACTACGGCCCGGTGGTGATACTGGAGCACGAGCTGGAAGACGGGCTGAAGGTATTCAGCCTGTATGGCCACCTCAGCAGGGAGTCGCTCAGGGGCCTGCAAACAGGTATGACCGTGGAGCGGGGCCAACAGATCGGGAAGTTGGGTAATATAGACGAAAACGGAGGCTGGCCGCCTCACCTGCACTTCCAGTTGATGCTGGATATGCTGGGCATGGAAGGCGACTTTCCCGGGGCGGCCTTTCCCGGCCAGCGCGAGGTATTTTGCAGTATATGCCCCGACCCCAGCGGGCTGCTGGTGCCACAGCCCCTGCCACAGCCGGCTCCGCAACCCGATGTAGCCACCTTGCTGCGAAAACGCCAGCAATTGCTGGGGCGCAGCCTCAGCCTTTCCTACCACCAGCCCCTGTATATCCGCCGGGGCTACCTGCAGCACCTCTATGCGGCCGACGGCCGCCGCTATCTCGATACGGTCAACAATGTGCCCCACCTGGGGCACCAGCACCCCCGTGTGGTGAGCGCAGCCCGGCGCCAGATGGCCGTACTCAACACCAACACCCGCTACCTGCACGAAACCATACTGGAATACGCCCAAACCCTGCTGGCCCGCGTGCCTCAACCTTTGTCGGTGGTGCACTTTGTCAATTCGGGCAGTGAAGCCAATGAGCTGGCCCTGCGCATGGCGCAGGCCTACAGCGGGCAGCAAGACATGCTGGTGCTGGAAACAGGCTACCACGGCAATACCAATGCCTGCATCGCCATCAGTTCGTACAAATTTGACGGAAAAGG
>RFHT01000194.1 GCA_003696835.1 Bacteroidota bacterium | reverse complement strand
CCTGCGAACCTTCAACTCCCCTCCTTAGGCCCCGAGCGAGCGGCGTGGCGGGATAAGGAGGGGCCGGGGGGTGGTTGACAAAAACAAAGTTTCATGTATACATGGTCCATGAAGGCACTATTGGGGTATTCCCCCTTTTTTGCAGCAGGTATATACTGTATTTAAATAACTATTCTTCTCAAGAAAGCAGCTTCCTGCCCCAGAAAAGTTAGTAAGAGGCTTCTGCAAACAGAGAAATACGATGCTTTTTAGAAAAATGCCTCAGACTATCCCGAACTCACGTTCATGTTAAGGATGATATTCCCAATGCCAGGGTTCGTCGATAGAATGATTTTGTTTAAATCCATATTCAGAAGCATGCATGTTCATCCATTGCCAAAACCAGGTTGTTTTCCAACTGGATACGCTTCTTGAACTCGTATTAGCTCTATAGGTTTTAGCGCCTTCAATGAGGCTAAAATCAACGGCAATTCCATTTTGGTGCTTACTGAATCCAGGAGTTGCCAACCTTCTTCTGATATAATTACTTAGCCACCTGGCTGCTTTTGAACCATGCTCTCCACCCGAATCCTTAAACTCACTCTTTCGCTTCTCTTTTGTATCGGGGTAATATTTTCGTATAAACTCTCGTTGCCAGATTTGCAATTGTTGCTCCACACTACGATATGCGCTTTTTACCCCTATTTTTACAGCCTTGCCCTCTGAGCTGGCTTTGGCTCTAATATCTTTTAATAAGCGTTTGCATGCTTCAGCCGCAGCCCGTTTTATTTTTTGGCCATCTTCAATTTCTGCTAATTCCTCGCTTGGAATAGTAGCAGTGTAGGTTCTTCTTCGAGCAGAGTTTCGATGTGAAATTTTATACGTCAGACGCATAAATTCGAGTTGTTCGGCTGAACCAGTTGGCCAGCGAAGTTTGTTTGCGTTTTTAGTGGCTAAATCTCCCATAATTTTGAAATATGTATGATGAGTAAACAAGTAATATGCTTATATCTTGGACAATTGAGTTTTTCATATTTCGGTGCGCTGCACCTGATTGACTCTTATCCACTATCTACCAATATTTAGAGGGCGCTGCCCTCAAAAAAGCCTGGAATCAATTTTCATGCATTCAAAGGCGGCAGCGCCGCCAGGATACTTGTTGGGATTGGCATGAAATGACCAATAAGTACAGCGCGTCGAAGATCCCATGCAGGGACCGACATATTCATTGCACACCGCCGGAATTTATACGCCAGGAAAAACGAGTTCCCCTAGCGCAGTTGTACCTTATTCAGCACATTTTCGGCGAATCCGTTTTACCCAACCGTACACATCATATCCGCCCCGGCCACGACATTCTTAAAGGCAGTGGACTGTCTGAGGGCATTACGCCGGGCAGCGCTCATACGCTTACCGATGATGAAATCCGCATAAGCATCGGCAAAATGCTCTCCCGGTCCCTGGGTTCTGCCGCGATGTGTATGGGCCAGCAGTGCCTGGTACCCTGCCCGATCATCCCTGCGCATTCGCGACATGCTGTTGTAGGTCCAGTCGATGACGTGGCCCACCTCGTGCAATAGGGTGTAATTGTAGGTTCCCCGATTCCAGGGGCTTTGAAAAATATTTCGATTGAGGCGGATATAAGGGCCGCCCGGCATACCCGGGTGAGCAGAGCCGCCTCCCCCTGCAGGCGGACGATTCCCAACGGTGATCAGGGGAATATGTCTTAAGTGATTGACAGGCAGCAGCCTGAGGGTGATCACCAGTTGTCGTATCTGGGATTCTGAGACCTGATTGGCGTCAAATCTGATTCGGATGGTGACGCCTCTGATTTGGAATTCACGTGTTTGCATGAGAGAATGATCATTATTTTTTGAGTTTTTTCTCGTATTGTTCAATCGCCCGTTTGAATCTTTGAACCCGTTCAAGTTTTCCGTTTTTGGGTTTGCCATTGATGCGAGTTTCCTCCACATACAGTTGAATTACTTTTCTCACATTTGGGTGGTTTAAGCTCGGAGTGCTATTGGGGAGTTCCAGATGAAGTGGATCGCCACTCCCCCAACCGCTTTTGCCTTTGTAATTACTCAAAGTATGTGTATTCATACAGGTATTCCACATCTCCTTTATTCTATCGAAATCATAGGGTTTCCAGGTCTCTTTCTTCTCTACATTCCAGTTTACAGCTCCATCGATTTTGATTAAGATATGCCGTGCCGAATTGCTTAAATGTCGGCTTGTAAATGTCCATGACCTATTCTTAAGCAGGCTATCTACATGTTGCCGAGGCGTGCGCATATAGGAAGATGTATTGTTATTGTGGACAAAAGTAATGACCGGGATTTTCGCTTGTTTCTGACCTTGGCCGGTTTGCGAATTTTCTTCCAATTCCTTTCGATAGTTAGCCAGTTTCTGGTTCATGTCTTTGATGAAGTCATCAACTCGTTCAAAAATCGTTTTGCTCATGATGATTACTATTTAATAATAACAAATATATGTTCAATAAAAATTTCCAGGCCCTATACAGGAGAAGGAGTTGTATTATTGTCAGCCATATGTCAGATAACATCTCCCATTTGCAACATTTAGAATTATTGATAAGGCCCGCCACAAGACCAAGCCTGTATTATGCTATTCGTTTTGATGCGTAAAGGTGCTTTTCTTGTGCAATAAGGTTTGAGGTCTGAAGGAGTTAATGTGTGTAACAATATGGTGCTCCTATCTCGTAGCGGTAGCCTTCGTGATCATCTCCTCAGTTTTTTCCTTTTTTTCCGCCATTTTTCGTTGATGCGGTTGGCCCACTTCTGGTGCTCCGCCTGGCTCGTAT
>RFHT01000193.1 GCA_003696835.1 Bacteroidota bacterium | reverse complement strand
GGGAGTTGAAGGTTCGCAGGCGGCTGCGCCGCCTGCCCCGGAGAACTCTCCTCCTTTTCAAGGAGGAGTTGGAGGTGGTTAATACATTTCATTGAAAATAAGCAACTTACAACAATTGTTTTTTTCACCCTGAGGGTGCTGAATAGTTACCAATTTTGTACCTTTAACCCGCTTTCTTCAATACGCAAATATGAACATACGGCAAGCCCTGCAGGCAGAACACAGCAAAGCGCAAATACAGCGCATAGTCGATTACATAGGAGAGGACGCTGCCTCGTTTGATGAGCTGATGCAGGTATATTTTGAAGGCCCTGCCCAACTTACCCAGCGGGCCGCCTGGGCCATGCAGTTTTGTGCCCGCAAGCACCCGCCCCTGGTGACCCCCTACCTGCCGCGCATGCTGGCTTTTCTCAGAGGGGAGGTGCACGATGCCGTAAAGCGCAATACCTTTCGGCTGCTGGAGGAGGTGCCCCTGCCCGAACCCCTTTGGGGCGAAATTGCCGACCTGGCCTTTGCCTGCCTGCAGGATCCCAAAACGGCCGTAGCCATCCGCTGCTTTGCCATGAGTGTGCTCTACCGCATTGTACAGCAAGTGCCCGAGCTCGGACACGAGCTCAGGCTGGTCATTGAAGCCAATATGCCCTATGGCGAAAAGGCCTTCCTGGCCAGAGGCCGCAAAATCCTCAGGCTGCTCGATAGGCAGCGGGATGCAGGGTTCAGGTAGCAGGCTGAAAGTCCCACAAGGGGATCGGAGCGCAGCGGAGACTCCTTTAAGTAGATGCATCTTAGAAGTTTAGCCAGGAAGCGCACGAAGGTAGAACCCTAAGCCAATTGGGGCAATGTTTAGGGATTAGCAATTAGATTTGTGCCATTCGTGGCTCAAGATCGCAGGCGAATGGCCTACCCCCCGAATCGACGCTGGGGCATGCCCTGCACTTCTGTGTGCAGGTAAAAGGTACAACCTGCTAGTGGCTGGGCAGCTTTTTCCTCAGGGGAGAGTTGGATGTGGGAGGTAGTAATAAACAAGGTATTCATTTCCGGCCCGCCAAAACAGCAGGAAGTGGGGTAGGCCACAGGCAGGTTAATGTCTGGCAGGCGTTTTCCCTCTGCATCGAAGCGGGCCAGTTTGCCACTGCCGTACAGGGCAATCCAGAAACCACCCTCACCGTCCATGGCCATACCGTCGGGGTATTCGTCGGAGGAAAAAGATAGGTGAACGCGCTTGTTGGAAATGCGGCCGCTGGCCGGCTCATAGTCATAGGCAAATACCGCATGCTGCAGGGTATCGATAAAGAAAAAGGTGGACTGGTCCGTACTCCACGCCATGCCATTGGATATCCAGAGGCCATCTTCCATTTGATGCCAGTTGCCGTCGGCTTGCAGGCAGAAGAGTTTGCCCAGTGGGGCTTTGCCCTCCCATTCCATGGTGCCTGCCCAGAAGCGCCCCTGCGGGTCCACGGCTCCGTCGTTGAACCGCACGCGGGCATCGTCCTGTTCGGGCCCTCCCAGTAAATGCAGATGCTGATTTTCCTCATCCCAAAAAGCAAAGCCGTCGCGCAGGCCCATCACCAGGCCACCCGCCTGGCGCAGCGCCAACACGCCCAGGGGCTGGCCCACCTCATACACCCGCAGCTGCCTATCGGGCAGGTGCAGGCGCACGTATTTGCCCTGGTTGATGTCCACCCAGTACAAATTTTGGCCTTCGGCATCCCATACGGGTCCTTCGCCATGTTCGACTCTAAGCTTTGTCAGAGGTTGGGGAATGTGCATGGGCTAAAAATAAGAAAGCTTTGGTAAACATGCTACGTTTACCAAAGCCTCCTCAAAAATACGCCAGCTTAGTTGATAGCGATGGTGGTGCCAATGTAGTCGGAGGTATTGTTGGTTTCATCGCATTCATCCACACGGCAGTATTCAGGCATAAACTCGTCGCCGCTGCAGCTGTCGGCAGTAGCCCGCAACCTGATAGACTGTCCATTTTCCCAAAAAGACGAAATCAGTACGCCTTCAAAAGTGGCGCTGGCACCAGCTGCCAGCGGCCCCTGGGTAAAGGGATACCACAGGCTGCTTTCGCCGGGTACAGAAAAGGCCACTACGTACTCTATGCCGTCGGCGCCCGTATAGGCCACCGAAACTTTAAACACATCTGCCGGAAGGCTTCCCTGGTTTTTAACCACTACTTTTACGGGCAAATGAATGCGCCCACTCTGTACAAAGGGACTCCCCGTAATTTCAAAATTCTCCACCACCAGGTCGGGCTTCAGACAGGGAAGGTGGTTGCAGTCGCAGGCTGTGAGTACCATAGCTAGTACGCCCATCAGCAAAAAGGTGATTGTTTTCATGATTGGTTTTAGTTTGATAATGATTGATGATTTATGAGATTAGTGGCCTGGCAGGGGAGAGATATAACATGGATGCAGGTCGAAGCGCAGCGGAGACTCCTTTAAGGAGATGTAGGTGACAAGATGCATCTTAGAAGTTTAGCCACGAAGCGCACAAAGGGCACGAAGGTAGAACACTAAGCCAATTGGGACAATGTTTAGGGATTAGCAATTATGGCAATTAGATTCGTGCAATTCGTGCAATTCGTGGCTAATAATAGCGGAAAAATCGCTGAGTTGGATATTCGGTCACTAAGTAAGGCCACAAAGATTTCCCAAATTTAAAATCACTAATGAGCGCTGATTTCCATTGATTTTTTGGGAGGATGATCCGCAAGAATCTGCTCAATTCGCTTCATCTATCTGCTCTTCTACGAAATGAGCTGTTCATTCTTCGTGCCCTAAGTGCCCTCAGTGGCTAACAACCAAAATCCCCTGCATCCATTCAAATGCGCTGCTGCACCCAGGCAAGTACCCGATGGGCCTCGCTGGCCTCAAACCATTGTATGTCCTCGTATCGCCTGTAAAAGGTGAGCTGGCGCTTGGCGTAGCGTCGGCTATTGCGCTTGATGAGCCGGATGGCTTCCTGCTGCGGGATTTTCCCTTCAAAAAACTGAATGAACTCCTGGTAGCCAATGGACTGCAAAGCCTGGTGGCTGGGTTTGTAGCCCCTTTCCAGCAGGTTTTTCACCTCATCTTCCAGTCCGGCAGCCAGCATGCTGTCCACCCTTTCGTTTATGCGCTGGTAGAGCAGGGCTCTGTCCAGGCGCAGCCCAATTTTGAGCAGCCGGTAGGGGCGTTTTGGGGCCTTGGGGCTTGAACGGAAATGGGAAATGGGCTTTCCGCTGGCCCGGTGCACTTCCAGGGCGCGTATCACCCGGCTGTGGTTTTGCCGGTCAATACGGGCATAGGTTTCGGGGTCCACCCGTTGGAGTTCCTCCAGCAAGACCTGTAAGCCCTGCTGTTCGAAGGTGTGCCACAACTGCTGCCGTATGGCGGGTGGAATGGGGGGCATATCGTGTATGCCCTCCCACAGGGCATGCGCATAGAGGGTAGAGCCCCCCACCATGACCACCACCCGGTACTGCTGAAACAAACGCTGCAGCAGGGCGCCGGCTTCCTGCTCATACTGCCCGGCCGTATAAGGCTGGTCGGGCAGCAGGTAGTCGATAAAATGATGGGGAATGCCTGCGCGCTCTTCCATGGAGGGCTTGGCTGTGCCAATATCCAGGTAGCGGTATATCTGGCGGGCATCACAGGAGATGATTTCCGTACCCAAAGCACGTGCAAGCGCTATGGCCAAAGCAGTTTTACCCACTGCAGTGGGCCCCACAATGGAGATGAGGGTGGGCGGGGAAGGATATGCCGGTGCGTTTTCCACAGAGATACAGCTGTACCATGATAGAGCAGCTGCAAGGTATATATCAGCGCTCATTTGGGCAAATGGGCTTCTCCCCCTGGTGTAAAAGTAAAAGGGGTATTTATTCACTCGCTTGCACCTCGCCCGAAGATAATTTCTTGGCGTATTTGGCCAGCATTTCGCGCAGGGTTTCCAGCTGGAAAGGTTTGCTGATGTAGTCGTCCATACCAGCTTCCAGGCACATCTCCCTGTCGCCCTGCATGGCGTTGGCCGTCATGGCCACAATAAAGGGACGTTGCTCCCCCCATTCTTTGACGATATTGCGGGTAGCTTCCAGCCCATCCATCTCGGGCATTTGTACATCCATGAGGATGAGGTCAAAGGGTTCGTTGCGCAGGGCCTGCAGGGCCTCCAGTCCATTGTTGGCCACCTTGGCCTTGTAGCCCAGTTTGCTCAGCATCCTGAGCACCAGCTTTTGGTTGATGAGGTTATCTTCCGTTACCAGTAGTCGCAGAGGGTATTGGCTGGCCAGGTCTGAAAAATCGGATGTCGTACCTTTCTTTGGGGCCTGGCGCTCAGCGGCCTGGGGGCGCTCCTTGAGACAGGCCAGCAGGCTGTCGGCCAGAGGCTGTATTTTAATGGGCTTGTACAGCAGCACAGCCCGGTATTTGTTCAGTATGTCAGACTGGTTGAGTTCACCCAGTGGGCTCATGAGTACAGTTGGCAGTTTTTTGCCCGTACTGTG
>RFHT01000192.1 GCA_003696835.1 Bacteroidota bacterium | reverse complement strand
TGCATCTTGCCACTTGCATCTTGCCACTTGCATCTTGCCACTTGCATCTTGCCACTTGCATCTTGCCACTTGCCACTTGCATCTTGCATCTTGCATCCTGCTACCTGTCCCCCTACCTGTGAGCTTCTACAAAGCGGATGATCTCCTGGGCAAAGGCCTGGGGTTCGCTGTTCATGGGGCTATGGCCGGAGTGCTCAAAGATAAGCAGCTTTTTATCTACTGTACCCAGCCGTTGCATGGCCGTTTCGGCCAGGGCAGGCGGCACCACGAAGTCGTATTTGCCCCATAGCAGCAGTACCGGTATGCGCACCTCGCCCAGCAGGGGCGTGAGGCTGGTTTGCTCCGTTTCCTGGTTGATTACTGCTGAGGTAAGGCTTCCTGCCACAAAGCCCGTAAATGGCGCAACAGGCGAGAAGAGAAAATCTGCCAGTTTTACAGCCCCTTCATCCTGGTATATTTCCTCAATCAGTCCCTCGGCTTCAAATCCATACTGGTTGATCTGTCCCCCCTGTTCATTGGTGATGCGGGTGGTATCCACTCCCCGGGCAAATTCCACAATTTCCTTCCAGCGATCCACTTGTTTACCCATGCTAATCTGCTGGCTGCCAATTTCGATGAACATGCGAATGGCAGCTTTGTTGAGCATGGGCACATCGTGTGCCCCGTCCACTTCTATCCAGCCTTTCAGCAAGTTTTGCACATCGGTATGCAGCAGGGAGTGGGTGCCGGTCATGCCGCCCCAGCTGTGGCCCATGAGGAAAAGGCTGATGTTGGAGCCGTACTTTTGCTTCAGCAGCCTGGCCACTGCCTCAATGTCATCGGAGAATTGTTGCAGGGTGATGTTGTCCCGGCTGTAATGTCCCTGGGAGGCTCCCTGCCCCCTTTGGTCGAGATACACCACGGCATACTGCGCTTCGAGCAGCTCGCTGTAGGTACCGGTGTTGTATTCGTGTCCACTGCCTCCCGGCCCTCCGTGAAGCAGCAGAATAAATACGCCCGAAGCCCGGTTTCCATCCACCTGTATGGCCAGGTCCGCCCCTTCGTAGCGGAGCATAAAACGCTCATAGGTGGGCGTAACCGGCTTGCCACAGGCCAGCAGACATGCCGCCAGCAGTAAGAGAAAGCTGTTGGTATTCATATCAGTTGGAAGTATGGATTGTGGTTGAACCAAATAATGATTTGAGGTGATAGCTCACCCCCAGCTCCAGCACGGGTGTGAGCATAAAAGCATGGTTGTAGGGAAACTGAAGCAGCAAGCCGGGTTTTAGATACACCGACAGGGGCAGCTGCGATGAGCCTTTGTACAGGTCCCGGCCCATCGCCAGGGAAAGCTGGCCCATCATGGCCCACCTGCCCGCCAGGGGCAGCTGTTCAATTTCACCCTGGGTGCTGAAGCGATAGAGAGGGTTTGGGTAAAAACTTCGCTGTATGCCCAGCCCTGCGCTCACTTCCATCAACCAGCCTTTGGGGCGGGTTTTGCGGTAGCCGGCTTCAGCCTTCACAAACAATACATGCTGGTTGTTGGGGTGGCTCCATATACCGGCCTGCGGCCCGGCAAACCAGCGGTGCTCCCGCAGCCGCGTGCGCCCTTTGCGTTCCTTTTGGCGCACTTTTTCGGCCAGAGGAAACTCCAGACCCACATTCAGGCCCGGATGCACCACACTTTCTCCAAAGTAACTGACTTTCAGGCGGAGCGGAAGGGATTCGGCAGGCGGCTTTACCTGGGCATGAAGGCCATAACTGCCCAGCAGGCCTGCCAGCAGCAGCAGAAAACTGTATGTGTGTCTCATAAAGATAAATACATGCTGGAATAAGGCGAAATAATGGGGTAAATCTAACAGAAAAATACAATCACTGCATGAACATGCCTCATTTTATTTATGAAGGGGAGTTCCGGCTTTATTTATTTACCCACATACCACATCACGCCCAGCCTGAAGTCGAGCTGCCAGGGTGTTTGGGCGGCGCCGGCCTGGTATTGATAGGGCGGCCGGAGCACGTAGCGGAAAGCCGGTCCTGCAAAAAAGGCCAGCTGCCGGCTTGCACGGTAGTGGTACTGCAGGCGGGCGGCAAGGTCGAGTTGGAATTGCTGTTTTGCCAAAAAGACTGGCGGCGCCTGGATATCGCTCCCTCCCTGGGCAACCTGGCCGCGCAGGGTTTCGCGAAACTGCTCCAGAGCCGGGCTTTTGCCCGGGCTGAAGGCCGGTACCACGCCCGCCGAAATACCCAGTGCAGAGCGCCCCAGCGGATGCTGATAAGTGAGGTAAAGAGGCATGGCCCATTGGCGGTTGCCAAACACCAGCTGGGTGCGCGCCGATGCCTGTTCCACCGGCTGGGTAAGGGGATCCTGAGTAGGGTCATTGTTTGGGTACCCATCGGGGTAAATGGACTGCCGGATCTGCCCACCTTTGGACAAGCGGTAGTCAATACCGGCTTGCAGGCTCCAGCGGGGAGAGAGGGCATAGCTGATGCCTATTCCGGCCCGGAAAACGCTTTGGGGATACTGCAGGGTGTAGAGGGTGTCTCCCCCGCCTGAAGGAGGTGTGTTGATGGCCAGGTCGGCTTCCTGCAGGGCGGAGAAAAACTTCAGTTGCTCAAGGCGGTTCTCCACCAGATAGTGGGCATAGAGGGCCCAGCGCGGCCGGGCTGCGCCCGGCAGCGGATAGGGGGCAGGTACAGCCTGCGGCACAGGTGGCTGCAAACCAGCCACAGCTACGGACAGGGGCCTAAGTGCCTGCGGGTGGTGCGCGGACTGGGCCGCAGGGCCCTGCGGCCCAGCGGCCGGCGGTTGATTGGGCGCAGGAGCAATTGCAGACATGGGGGTTGAAACAGTTGCTGAGGCCGCGGATGCGGGAGAAACAGGCCTGCCGGCGGCCGGAGCAGGAGAAGGTAGCAGCCCGGAAGGCTGCGCCTGCTGCGCGGCTGGCATGTCATGTTGGGAAAGCGCTTCCGGGCTCGTATCCCGCCTGGGAGCTGCTTTTGGCACATACTGGGCCGTATCAGTAGCCTGCTCAACCATTTGTGCGGATTCAGGCAGCATATTGCCAGCGGGAAACGAAATGAAGAACAAGGCTGTCAGCAGCAGCAGCAGGGCTGCTTCGGCCCGGCGAACCCACAGGGGCTCCGGCGGCCGGCGGCCGCCTAAGCGCGCCTCCAGCTTCTGCCAGAGGGCCGGGTCGGGTACCACACGGGCATCCGAAAGGCGCGCGCGCATTTTTTCTTCAAATCCTTTAGATGACATCCCGGAATATGTTTGTTTCCATACGATCTTCACAAATGCGTTTTTTTAACAAGGCCCTCGCCCGCGCATATTGCGAGCGGGAAGTGCTGGCAGTGATGCCCAGCTTGCGGCCAATTTCTTCATGCGAATAGCCCTCAATGGCGTAGAGGTTGAACACCAGCCGGTAGCCGTCGGGCAGCTCCTGAATGAGTTGGTACAAATATTCCAGCTCCAGCTCATCAATAAAGTCCACAGCCAGATTTTCGTGCTGCACTTCTTCTATTTCCACTTCCTGGCTTTGGTGCCTGCGCCTGCGTAGGCAGTCAATGGCCGTATTGACCATGATGCGCCTTACCCAACCTTCAAAAGAACCCGTGTGCTGGTATTTGCCCAGATTTTGATACATTTTCACAAACCCCTCCTGCAGCATGTCCTCGGCTTCACTTTTGTCGCGGGCATAGCGGTAACATACCCCCAGCATCTGGGGGGCCAGCCGGTGGTATAATTCTCGCTGCGCGCGGGAATCCTTGCGGATGCAGGCTTCAATCAGTGGCCTTAGGCCCATATCATCGATAGCTTAAAAGCGGGACATGTTTGCAGGCCCAATACCTTTGTGACGTAAAGGGGCAGGCAAATGCTGCTTGTACAATCCATGTTTTATCCCCCGGCCTCCTCTCCCAGTCTGATGCGGTCTTCGAAAGTCTCAAATTCCCGTTCCATATTGGAGGCCATAATGAGGATGCGGTTCTGGCTGTAAGTGTGGATGAGCTCCAGCATGAGGCGGGCATTGTGGCTGTCCATGTTGCTGGTGGGCTCGTCCAGCAGCAGCATGTCGGAGCGGGTAAATAGGGCCAGGCCCACCTGGGCACGCTGGCGCATGCCCGAGGAGTAATAGCGCAGCTTTTTGTGTTCATGCCCCCTGAGGCGGAGCTGGTCGATGAGGTCTTCGGGCCGGGGTAGCAGGCAGGTCTTGAACCGAAAGTGCAGCCTGATGTGCTCCTCCAGGCTGAGGTCCTGGTACAGTTCCACAAAAGGGGCCGACCAGCTGAGGTGGGGGTAGAGCCTGAGTACCGAGAGGCGTTCTGCGCCTTTGAAAAAGGCCAGCTGCCCTTCGGTGGGGTTGAGCTGCCCGCCCAGTATGCGCAGCAGGGTGGACTTTCCAGAGCCGTTGCTGCCGGTAATGGCCAGTCTGCAGGGGCTGGCAGCTTCCCAGGCCAGGTCCCTGAACAGCCAGCGTTGGTAATATTTCTTACCCAGTCCGCTAAAACTGAGTCGGAATGCAGCTGTTGTGTCCACCCAAGCGGAATTTAGGTAGTGAGGTTGTCGGCCTCGGGTTCTTCTACGGGTGCAAGTGGCCCTTTGATGATGCCCCTTTTGCCCTGACGGATAAAGTTGATGATCTCATCTCTTTCCGGGCTGCGGGCAATGTGTTTTTCTATGTACTTGAGGGCATTCCGGGTATTTTTTCTCGAAAGAAATATCTGGCGGTAGATGTCCTGCAGGTGGTGAATGGTTTTGGAGGTAAATCCCCGCCTGCGCAGCCCAATGATGTTTACGCCATCGTACTGTACGGGAAACCTGCCCGCCGTGATGAAAGGAGGGATGTCCTTGCCTACCAGGGAGCCTCCCTGTAACATGACGTGCCTGCCAATTTTTACAAACTGATGAATGGCAGCAGTGCCGCCAATGACGGCATAGTCGCCAATTTCGACGTGCCCGCCCATGTTTACCGCATTGGCAATGACTACATTGTCGCCAATGATGCAGTCGTGGGCCACATGCACATAGGCCATGATGAGGGTCTTGCTGCCGATTACGGTTTTGCCGTGATAGACAGTACCTCTGTTGAGGGTGGCAAATTCCCGTATGATGGTGTCATCGCCAATTTCGAGCAGGGTGCGTTCCCCCTTGAACTTGAGGTCCTGGGGAATGGCAGAGAGCACTGCACCGGGAAAGATTTTGCAGCCTTTACCTATGCGTGCACCATCGTGTATGGTGACATTGGATCCGATCCAGCACCCCTCCCCTATGGATACAGCCCCATGGATACATACATTGGGTTCGATGTGTACGCGGTCGTGAATGTGCACTTCCGGCCTGAGCCCGTTGGAGACCGTGGGTTTTTTGTGACAAAACTCCAGTTGCCCAATATCGGAAGAAATCACACTTCCGGGGTGAATGCGGCAGTTTTTGCCTATCTTTACCCCATTGCGAATGACCACATTGGCGCCTATCCAGCTTCCTTCCCCAATCTCCACCTCAGCTTCTACCGTGGTATAGGGTTCAATACGGACACTACTGTGGATTTTCGCCTCAGCATGGACGTTTGACAAAGGGTAATGCTCGTTTGTTTCTACAGATGAAATCATAATTTGTCTTTTGGAATGATACTGGCCAGCATGTTAGCGGAGCAAACCAATTGTCCATCCACCGTAGCTTTACCTTTCATTTCACATATACTCTTTCTCAAATTTACCAGTTCGAGCTCAAACCTGATGGTGTCGCCGGGCACTACGGGGCGCTTAAAACGCGCCTTGTCGATAGCGGCAATATACACCCACACGGTTTGTGGATTTTCGATGGTATTGAGCAATAAAATTCCCCCTACCTGTGCCATGGACTCCAGTTGAAGCACACCGGGCATGATGGGGTTGCCAGGAAAATGGCCCTGAAAAAAAGGTTCGTTGATGGTGACATTCTTGATGCCCACAATTTTGCGTTCAGAAAACTCAATGATCTTGTCCACAAGCAGAAAAGGGTACCTGTGGGGCAGGATCTGCTGAATCGCGTTGATGTCGAAAATAATGCCTTGTTTATCCACTTGTTGAAATTTCTTTCGAATACGTTCTTGTTTGATAACAGATCTGATTTTCCTGGCCAGTTCCACATTGGCTTTGTGACCAGGACGACTGGCTACCACTTTACCCCTAATGGGCACTCCAATTAATGCCAGATCTCCGATCAGGTCGAGGAGTTTGTGGCGTGCAGGTTCATTTGGGTAACGGAAACCTTCCTGATTAAGTACCCCGCCGTCTCTGATTTGAATATCCGTTTTTTTGAAAAGCTTTTGCAGGCGCTGAATTTCCAGGCCGGAAAGCTGGCGGTCGGCAATGACCACGGCGCTGTTGAGGGAGCCGCCTTTGATGAGCCCTGCCTGCAGCAGGGGCTCGATCTCATGCAAAAAGCAAAAGGTGCGGCTATCGGCAAATTCACGGGAAAATGCCTGCAACTGCTCCAGAGAAGCGCTCTGGGACTTAAAGCCGTTGGAGTCAAAATCGATAAATACCTGCGCCTGAAACTGCTCGGCCGGCAGCACGGAAAGGCTCACCTTTCTGCCGGGCTCTTCATAGCTGATGGCTTCGCGTATGGCATATACCTCGCGGAAGGCATCCTGCTCCTGAATACCGGCATCCATCAGGGCCTGGGTAAAAAACTTGGCGCTGCCGTCCATGGCCGGCGGCTCCGGCCCGTCCAGCTCAATGAGCACATTGTCGATCTCAGCCCCGGCCAGTGCGACCAGGGTATGCTCTACGGTATGCACTTTCACCCCCTGGTGGGCCAGGGTGGTGCCACGGGAGGTATCTATTACCTGGTCCACCAAAGCCGGTATTTTGGGCCGCCCTTCCACATCTGTGCGCTGAAACACATATCCGTGATTTACCGGCGCAGGCTTAAATGTCATGGTGACATGTGCCCCCGTATGCAGTCCCTTACCGGAAATAGAAATGGTATGTTTGATCGTACGTTGTTTACACATAAAAGCTATACCGGTATTCAAGATCAAAAAAAAACCTTTTTCAACAATTTTAAAAAATACCTATAATGGCAATATACTATTTTAAATATTATTGGTTATGCACTTTCGCCATTATCTGCCAAAACCTTTTCAAGCTCGTGCACCTTTTTTTGGAGTTCATCCAGCTTTCTGAAGACGATTTCCGACCTGAGCTGGCGGTGGTAGGGCTGTGCGGGCGAGCCCCTGAAGGCATGGCCAGGCTCTCTGATGGAACGCGCCACGCCCGACTGGGCATCAATTTTGGTGCGGTCGGCTATGCGCAGGTGCCCTACCAGGCCGGCTTGCCCGCCTATCTGGCAATGTTTGCCGATGTGGGTACTGCCGGCAATGCCCGCCTGGGCAGCTATGGCCGTATGCTCTCCTACTTCTACATTGTGAGCTATTTGTACCAGGTTGTCCAGTTTGGTGCCTCTGCGCAGCAAGGTGGTGCCCACCGTAGCTCTGTCGATGGTCGCATTGGCTCCCACTTCCACCTGGTCTTCCAGCACCACCCGGCCAATCTGGGGAATCTTGAGAAAGCTGCCGTCGGGCTGGGGAGCAAAACCAAAGCCATCGCTGCCTATGCAGGCACCTGCATGCAGTATGCAGGCTTTGCCAATGACACAATGCTCATATACCTTTACCCCGGCATATAACACACTGCCAGCTCCCACGCGGCTATACGCCCCCACATAGCTGTGGGGGTAAATCTGGGCTCCGTCCTCTATCACCGCTCCGGGCCCGATATAGGCAAATGCCCCTATGTAAACGTCCTGCCCAATGGTGGCGGTCTCATCTATATAGGCGGGTTGTTCAATGCCTTTTTTGGGCGGATGCAGCAGCTCATTAACTTTGAGCAATAACTGAGAAAAAGCTGTGTAAGGATCTTTGACACGCAACAAAGCTGCCTTTACAGGCTGCTGAGGCACGAAGTCTTCCCCTACAATCACAGCAGAAGCTTCCGTGGAATAAATATAAGGGGTGTATTTGGGATTGGCCAAAAAGGTAATACTACCGGCTTTCCCTGCATCAATCTGGGACAGATCGTGAATTTCAATGTGGGGATCTCCTTCAATTTTTGCCTGAAGGATTTCAGCAATTTGGCTCAAACTGAATTTCATCTTCGTCTTTCAATCAGTTGCCAAATGTAGTAATTCTTTGTGATATATCCCCAAAACTTTGCCCCGGAGGCGCTGATTGAGGAGCGGACTGTTGCGCGAACGGCCCGGCAGGCTGCCTGCCTGTAATTCCCATTCAGCATGGGGGTGAAAGAGGGTAAGATTGGCTTTTTGGCCTTCCTGCACCGAAACGGGGGCTTTCTGCAAAATTTTGCGGGGGTTGATGCTCATCATTTCTATGAGCCTGCCCTGATCGATGATATTTTTTTGTACCAGTTGCATATTGGCAAGTGAATAAGCAGTTTGCAGGCCAAGCATGCCCGGCTCGGCCAGGGAAAACTCCATATTTTTCTCTTCCTGGCTTTGGGCGCTGTGCCCGCTGGAGAGGGTATCGATGAGGCCCTCTTGCAGGGCTTTTTTCAGTTGCTCCTGCTGGGCTTTGCTGCGCAGGGGAGGCATTACTTTGTAATGGGTATCGTACTGCTCAAGCAGGGAATCGTCCAGGCTGAGGTACATCACATCGGTGCCCGTACTGAGTGTAGGAAACTGCCTGCGGGCAGCTGCCAACTGCTGCATGGCCGAGGGGGCCGTGAGCGGCTGCAGGTGCAGGCGGCCGCCGGCGTATTTGAGCAACTCTGTGACCTTGGCCAGGCCCACACTTTCGGCCAGCTCGGGTATGCCAGGCATGCCCAGCCTGGTGGAGGTTTCGCCTTCGTTCATCTGCCCCTGACCGGAAAGGGTACTATCGCCGGGATAGTGGATCATCAGCCCTTCAAATGCCTGCAAATACTGCATGGCACGCAGCAGCAGGCCGGTATGCTCCAGGGGGTGGCTGCCGTCGGTGAAGGCCAGGGCGCCCGCCGTGGCCATGTCATAGAGCTCAGCCAGTTCTTTGCCCTTCACTCCCTGGCTCAAACTGCCGGTAAACCACAGGTCCACCGGGTAAAGGGAGGCCTTGCGACTGAGGGCTTCTACCATTTGCCGGTGGTCCACCGGCGGCAAAGTATTGGGGTAGCACAGCACAGCCGTAAAACCTCCCAGCCGGGCCGCTTCGGCCAGCTCATCCATGCGCTCCTTCCACTCGTAACCCGGCTCGTTGAGCTGCACATGCATGTCCACCCAGCCAGGCGAAAGACAGGCACCCGCAATGTTTACCTCCCTGCCTGCCGCAGGCAGGCTGCCCGGCGGCCCAATTTGCTGAATATACCCCTCCCCCACCGCTACATCGGCCTGCCGGAGATGGTGGCTACTCTGGGGATCGACAATGGTTACACTGCGGAAAACAACAACGGACATCTGCTATGTGGGTATGATAACAAGAGCGCAAAAAACGGGTCTTTGCTCCTGGGTGAAAACTGCTACGATTTACATAGGCACAACAAAAATTCCAAGCTCCTTCAGTCTTTTATTTGCAAAATAACTACCTCGGCCAGCAAAAAGAAGAGCGCCAGCATCACAAAATACTTCCACAAGGGCGTGCCCTCTTTTTCGGTTTGTATTTGGGAGGAAATTGCCTCGGGCAGAGCCTGCAATATTTCTATGCCGCTTTGCCCCTGCTGGCTGAGCCGCCTCTGGAGTTCCTCTGCGTTCAACTGCTTCAGCCTGGACTCGCTGTCGGAGATATTGAAGGAGATATGCCCCAGTAATTTGCCATCCTGCACCAGCTGATAATTGCCCTCCTTGAGGTCCAGCTTATCAAACTTCAGCGCCATGCCTCCTCCCTGCGGGTATTGCTCCGGAAACATTTCCTGGCCCTCGCTATTGACCAGGCTGATGAGCTCCTGCTCGGTGGTACGCACCAGGTAGGGCACCAACGCCCCCAGCTCCTGCCCCTCCTGGATGTGCTGGCTCTGGTTCATCACCTGCGTAGCACGAAACAGAATGGGCGCAAAGATGGTTTTTACGTGAAAATCGGTCCAGCTGTCGCCCGGAAAAAAGGTGAAGGTAAACATCACCCCCTGCCCAATGCGCGACTCCACCAGCATGGGCGCCCGGCTTTCCAGCGAAATAATGCGGTTGTGCACCAGTTGGTTGTTCAGGTTAAGAGGGTAATATTTATATACCCTGGGCGCATCAAACTCCCCCTTGCGCTGTTCCTCAGAAAAAATCCCCTCAAAAATGGGATGCTGCAAGTCCACTTCGTTCATCAAACTGCCTTCAGGCAACTGCTGGAGCTGTCCGAAACTTCCCAGCTTTAGCTCTTTGAGCCAGGCGTTGACCTGCTCCAGGTCCATGCCTTCTCCCGGAAAAAACATCAGGCTCCCCCCTTCATTCATGAAGGTTTGCAGGCGGTCGGCCAAACCCGAACTCACCTCCTTAACGCCCAGCAGTATCAGCGACTTATAGGCATTGAGGTCTTCATTGGCCAGGTTGCGGCTGCTCACAAAGTGGGCATCAAACTGCTCAAAAACCGACTCGTACAGCAGACGCAGGTGGCGCGAAGGCGTGCCTTCTATCACCAGCACCTTTTCTTTCTCCGGCACATAAATGGAAAAATAGCGCTTGTTGTCAAACTCCACCGGATAGTCGTCCAGCTCTATGTATCCCGACTGCCAGCCACTGCTGGTAGGGGTAAAAGGCAGGCTGATGGTTTTGCTGCTCTGGGCTTCAAGCTGGCTGTTGTCCAGGGCCACTACCTTGCCGTTGAGCCATACCCTTACGCCCAGCTCATTCACCGTGGAGTTGCCGTCGTTGACCAGGGTCATGGAAAGCTGCACGGGCTTGTTTTTTTCCAGTATGCGCGAAAGAATCTGATGACCCGATATGTACACATTTTTTTGCTCCCGCGTGGCCAGCGGAATGTACTTGAGCAGATAGGAACTGTCGGGCACAGGCACCGACAGGCTGTCGGCCATTACCGTAGAAAGCTGAAAATCACTAATGAAATACAGCTCTTTGATGCGGTTGTTTGCGCGGGCAAATATTTCCTCCAGCAGGCGCAGCATGTCGGTATGAGAGCGGGTATTTTGCCGGATCTGCACAGCGGCCAGTTCTTCCAGCACCTCGTCCTGCCCGCTAAAGTTGTAGTTGAGCTTAAGGTCGTGGGTATTCATGAGCAAAAACTCATCCTGCGGGCCGTAAGCCCGGAAAATGTTGCGGGCCATGGAATGGGCCTGCTTAAAGTACTGCCCCTTTTCATTGCCCGTGCTCATGCTGTACGAATTATCCAGCACTACCGCCACCGAGCGGTTGCCCATGAGAAAAGCACGCTCTTCATTCAAAATAACGGGGTTGGCAAAGGCCAGCACCAGGCAACTGATGGCCAGTACGCGGGCCAGCAACAACAGCCATTGTTTAAACTTCAAGCGCCGCACCACCGTTTTTTTCACCTCCCGCACAAAGGCTACGTTGCTGAACAACACCTGCCTGGGGCGCTGTAAGTTAAAGAAGTGTACGATGATGGGTATTGAAATCGCAAGTAATCCCCACAAAAAGGCCGGTTGTAAAAAGGTCATGGGTTCGTTGATGATTGCTTCTCTGTCTAAAACGCAAATATATGGATAAATGTACGTCGGCTGGCCGAGAAAGATATTTTTGTTTGCAGCCAGGTAAGAAGGCAGCCCTTATTGTAGTGGGTTTTTAATGACGAATTAATGTAATTTGTTTTTTGTGTAAAATACATAATTAAAATAAATCCGGGCTCAATGACTCCGTTTTACCGTCTTTTGATGTTATCCTTAGCTTTTTTGGCAGTGTCTCAGGGCCTGGAGGCCCAGGATGCTCCCTGGTGCCGCCAGCATAGTATCACGCCCGTTTCCCGGCCCGCTGCTCAAACCTATTCCGGTACCTTTCGGCTGGTACAGAAACCCCAGATTCTGCTGTTTCCCAATCCGGCTACCGACCGTCTGTACATTCAGCTGCCCATGCTGCAGCGGGAGCCGCTTACGGAGGTGCTCATCCGTATATTTACCCTCAGCGGCGACAAAATCGTGGACGGCCAGGTGCCCCACCAAAACGGCCTTATCACCCTGAGCCTTTCGGGCTGGCCGGCCAACTACTACCTGGTAGAAATTCGCAATCCGCAGGGCATGCTGCTCAAAAAAGAAAAGGTATATGTAAGCGGGGGATAGCCTGCCTGCTGCGCAGGCGCCCTGCCAACCACAAAGGCTGAAGCTGGTTTTTTACCCGCCGGGTTGTACCTTTACAGCCCGCTCAGCTGAGTACCCAACAACTGAGCGGGAAGCTGGTAAAACAGTAGCATGAAGCAAGTACCCCAGATTACTGTAGAAGAAGCCGTTCGGTTGGTCAAAGAAGGAGATACCCTCCTGTGTGGAGGGTTTGGCATGACGGGCTACCCCGTGCACCTGGTGCATGCCCTGGCCAACACCCGCAGGGGCGGGCTCACCTATGTGGGCAACAATGCAGGAGAGGTGGGCCTGGGAGCCGGGCGCCTGTTGCAAAGTGGCCTGATACGCAAAATGATCTGTTCCTATTTTACGAGCAACCCCCATGCCGTGAAGGCCATACAGGCGGGAGAGGTGGAATACGAGCTACTACCACAGGGCACCCTGGCCGAGGCCCTGCGGGCCGGCGGCGCCGGCCTGGGCGGTTTTTTTACCCCCACAGCGGCCTACACCCAACTGGCCGCAGGCAAAGAAGTACGCCTAATCGACGGCAAAACCTATGTGCTGGAAAAGCCCATTCGCGGCGACGTGGCCTTCATACGCGCCTGGAAGGCCGATACGGCCGGCAACCTGCAATACCGGCGCACCGAGCAAAATTTCAACCGCGCCATGGCCACGGCGGCCAGGCTTGTCATTGCCGAAGTGGAGCAGATCGTGCCAGCCGGGGAGCTGGCACCAGCCCACATTCACACCCCCGCTTGTTATGTGGACTACCTGGTGCAGGCCCACACCCGACCCGAAGAACTGGGCAGCTCGGCCTCGCTAAAAAGCAGTAGTCGCAAAGCCGACCCGGCCCGACTGCGCATTGCCCGCCGGGCCTTCGAAGCCCTCAGGCCCGGGCAGCTCGTCAACCTGGGCATAGGCCTGCCCACCCTGGTGGCCGATTTCATTGAGCAGGCCCACGGCATCATCCTCCACTCCGAAAACGGCATGCTGGGCGTGGGGCCTGCCCCTGCCGACGGCGGAGGCGCCATGCATTACCCCGTCAATGCCAGCAAAGTGCCCGTTACCGCTCTGCGGGGCAGCAGCTACTTCGACAGCGCCGACTCCTTCGCCATGATTCGCGGCGGCCACATAGATGTGGCCATCATGGGTGGCCTGCAGGTGGACCAGCACGGCAACCTGGCCAACTGGGCCGTACCCGGCAGGCCCGTGCTGGGCGTGGGCGGCGCCATGGACCTGGCCTCCGGGGCCAGGCGCCTCATCGTGACCATGCTGCACACCAACCGCCAGGGCCATTCAAAGGTGGTGCCCCAATGCACCCTTCCCCTCACGGCCAAAGCTGCCGTGGACCTGCTCATCACCGAGCTGGGGGTTTTTACCTTTGAGCGGGGTCGCATGCAGCTCATCGAGCTCATGCCGGGCGTGGACCTGCCTACCCTCATGGCACACACCTCCGCCAGCTTTGAAAACAGGCTGGAGTAAGGCTGCTCTTTGGGGAGTATTCATTTTTTGTTGTGCATCAGGGCAGAAGCCGGTGGCCCCTTCCACCCACTGGCTCGCTGAACGCTGCGAGTGCCGTATTTGTCGCGTATGGTATCCAGGGCCTGGTACAGCCTGCCCTGGCGGGGAATATCCTGAAAAAGGGCAATCTGCTGCCCGCCTGCCTGCAGCTGGCTGAACTTCAGGCCGATGAGGCGTATGCGTATGCGGCGGGTATAGAGCTGCTCAAAGAGCTGCAGGGCTTTGGCAATGAGCACATCATCGGTATTGCAGAGCGGAATACGAGCCTGCCGGCTGTGTGTTTCGAAGCTGGCATAGCGAATTTTTACGCTGATACAGCCGGTGAGCTTCCCGCTGCGGCGCAGCCGGTAGGCCAGTTTTTCTGCCATGCGGGTGAGGCAGGTCCTCAGCAGTTGGATATCCATGGTGTCCTGCTGGAAGGTGCGCTCGCTCGAAAGTGAACTGCGTGCCCGGTAGGGCAGTACGGGGCGGTGGTCCTCCCCGCGCGCGCTTTGGTAGAGAAATTGCCCCTGCTTGCCAAACACTGTGCTGAGCACCTGTTGGGGAATCTGGCGTAAGGTGGCCACATTGCGTATGCCCAGGTAACTGAGGCGGTGGCTGGTTTTTTGGCCAATCATGGGAATGTGGCGTACGTGCAGGGGAGCCAGAAATGGCTGCACTTCTTCGGCCCGCAACTGCCTTTCCCCATTGGGTTTGGCCTGGTTGGTCAGTACTTTGGCCACCAGCTTGTTCACTGAAAGGCCCATCGACAGGGGCAGGTGCGTCTCGTGTATAATTTGCTGCCGCAGTTCGTGCGCCCAGCGGTAGCAGCCGTAAAAGCGCTCCATGCCCGTCAGATCAATGTAAAACTCATCTATAGAGGCCTTTTCAAACAACGGGCTTTGCGCCTCCACCATTTCGGTCACCTCCCTCGAGCACTGCTCATAGGCATCATAATCGCCTTTCAACACCACTGCATGCGGACACAGCCGCCGCGCCAGGCGCATGGGCATGCCCGCATGCACCCCAAAATAACGCGCCTCGTAGCTGCACGAACTCACCACCGCCCGCTGGCTCTGCCCCCCTATGATGAGGGGCACGCCCTTCAGCCGGCTGTCCTTTCGCCTTTCCACCGATACAAAAAAGGCATCCAGGTCCAGGTGTACAATGCTTCTCGGGGGGGATTCCACACCATTTTGTATCACACTTTACTTGTTTAAATAGCATAAATGCCTATAGTTTTAGTAACGTGTAATGTCGTGCTAAAATTTTATGTAGGACTGAGAGGTAGGAGGAGGGGTTAAAACACATACTCCAGCAGCAGGGAAGCACTGAGGAGGCGGTCGGCCTCGGGGGTGATGTTTTGGCTGTCTTGCCATTGCTGACCGTCGAGCAGGTCGTCGCCTATGAAGTTGTAGCGGCCTTCCAGGCCCAGGGCCAGGTGGGTGCCCAGCATAAACTTGATGCCCCCTCCCAGGGTAAAGAGGGTGTTGACGGTGTATTTGCCCAGGTGGCTGGAGTTGTAGTAATCCTGCTCGGCCAGGGTTTCGTACTCGCCGTCGAGCAGCTCGCGCAGTTTTTGGCGGGTTTGGCGGGGGTCGTTGGCAGCAATGCCTTCAAAGCGGTAGCGGTCGGCCGTGGCGGCATTGTAGGCATCTACTTTGGTTTGGTACAGCATGGCGCCCACACCGGCCAGGGCGTAGAGGTCCCAGCCCTCGCCGCCGTATGCCCCCAGGCGGTTGAGGTTGAGTTTAAACAAAAAAGAAAGGTCGTAAAATTCCATGCGGAAGTTGTCGTACACCATATCCAGGGAGTCGTAGGCAGCCAGGGGGTTGTTGGTGCCGTTCCAGGCGGGGTTGTTCATAAAGCCGGCCGAAGGCGTGCCATTGAGGCCATAAATGAAGCCTCCCTGCACCTGCAGGCGCACATCTACGGCCCTGCCGAGGCTTTTCTGGCCGTACAGCCCCACCTGATAGCTGGGAAACTCCGGCTGCACCTCCCCCTTTATCATGGCATTGCCCACCTTGAGCCCCAGACTCCAGGTTTCGCTTTGGGGCTGCACGCCGTAGTACTGGGCAGGCAGGTCGGTAACGAGCAGCAAAAACAGACAAAGCAATGTGCAAGTATTTTTCATAATAAATCTAAAGGCTTTCCAGCAAAGGTAACAGCTGTCAATCAAATTTGCGAAGGGAATAATGGCCCACTCATAACGTGCGCCCACTTGAAATATCCTGAACGATTTATGCCAAAGCACACCTTTCAAAACAGACTTTTTTTCCCAGAAAAAGTTCAGCAGCCGATTCAAAATTGGGCGTGAGGTCGGACAAGAGGTACTGGTACCGGGCCTCACCGGCATGCCTGAGCAGTTGGTGGGCTTTGAGCCCCTGCTGCACGGCCCGGGCCACGGCCAGGGAGGAGTCGATGATGTGTACTTCGTGCTCGTAATTTTCGACGAAATATTTGGCAATTTGTGACTTGATCAGCGGGTAGTGGGTGCAGCCCAGTATGAGGGTATCTATGCTTTGAAAGCCGGTATCGGACATGTAGGCATCAATCACATCCTGGCTCACCTGGTTGTGCAGCCAGCCTTCCTCTATCATAGGCACCAGCATGGGGGTGGCCTTTTCCACCACTTTGAGGCCGGGGCGGTGGTGTTGCAGCAGGCGTTTGTAGATGCCGGTGCGAATGGTAGTTTTGGTCCCAATCACCGCCACCTGCTGGTTTTGCGTAGTGGCCAGTGCCTGGTGCACAGCCGGAATTACCACATTGAACACCGGCAGCCCTGCGGCTGCCGCCTGTACCTCGCGGTAGGCCACAGCCGAGGCCGTGTTGCAGGCAATCACAATGGCTTTCACCCCTTTTTGTACCAGCAGGCGGGTAATGGCCGTGGCATAGCCCCCTATGAGCTCGACCGACTTGTCGCCATAGGGCAAATGGGCCGTGTCGCCCACATAGATGAGCGACTCATGCGGCAACAACTGCTGCACGGCCTTTACAATGGTGAGCCCGCCCAGGCCCGAATCAAAAATACCAACAGGTAGGTGATGCATATCCAGTCATTTCCATTTGCCTGCTATATGGCTGTAAAAGGCGCAAAAATACAGCAAAGTCTGCTCTTTTAAAACTGGGGCAGGGATGATACCAGCCAGCCTATTGCCCTACACGCAAATGGACCAAACGTCCCCCCTGTTTGCCAATCGGGTCTGAGTTTGTAACTTGCGCACGTCATTTTGAAAAAATAAACAGGCAGCTTATGACTATGATCAGAAACGACTGGACCCGCGAGGAAATAGAAACTATCTACCACAGCCCGGTGCTGGAACTGGTGTATCGGGCCGCAACGGTACACCGGCAGTACCACGACCCGCAGGAGGTGCAGGTGTGCACCCTGCTTTCGGTCAAAACGGGGGGCTGTCCCGAGGACTGCGCCTATTGTCCGCAGGCAGCACGCTACCACACCCATGTAAAGGTTCATAAATTGCTGGAAGTGGACGAAGTACTGGAGGCTGCCCGCCGGGCCAAAGCTGCCGGCAGCACCCGCTTCTGTATGGGAGCTGCCTGGCGGGAGGTGCGCGACAATGCCCACTTCGACCGGGTGCTGGATATGGTGAAGGGAGTGAATGAACTGGGCATGGAAGTATGCTGTACCCTGGGCATGCTGAGCGAATCACAGGCCCAAAAACTCAAAGAAGCAGGGCTGTATGCCTACAACCACAACCTGGATACCAGCGAAGATTATTACGGCGAAATCATTACCACCCGCAACTACACCGACCGCCTCGACACCCTGGAGCACGTGCGCAAGGCACGTATTTCGGTGTGTTCGGGGGGCATTATCGGCCTGGGCGAAAGTGAGCAGGACCGCATCGGCATGCTGCATACCCTGGCCTGCCTGCCCGAGCATCCCGAGTCGGTGCCGGTAAATGCCCTGGTGCCGGTAGAAGGCACCCCCCTGGCTGAGCAGGAGCGCGTCTCGGTATGGGAAATGCTGCGCATGATTGCCACGGCGCGCATCCTCATGCCCAGGGCCATGGTGCGGCTTTCGGCAGGCAGGGTGCGTATGAGCACAGAAGAGCAGGCCCTGTGTTTTCTGGCGGGCGCCAACTCCATTTTTGCCGGCGACAAGCTGCTCACTACGCCCAACCCGGAGGTGGACCAGGACCAGCAGATGTTTCAGTTGCTCAACCTCAGGCCCAGGAAGGCATTTAAGGAGCAGCAAGCTGCCTGTGGGTCCGTAAAGTAAGGGATGATGGATGCATTGCTCAACCAAAGGCTGGAGGCCTATGCTGCCCGTGGGCTCAGGCGGCAGCTGCCCCACATGCAGGCAGGCATGCTGGATTTTTGCTCAAATGACTACCTGGGCTTTGCACGCTCGGCCGAGCTGGCAGCCCGTACAGCCCGGCTGCTGGAGGCGCAGGGCTTTGTGGGAAACGGGGCCACCGGTTCCCGCCTCATTTCGGGCAACTCTGCCCTGTTTGAAGAGATTGAGCAGGAAATCGCCCACTTTCACCGGGCCCAGGCCGGGCTGGTATTCAATTCGGGCTATGCAGCCAATGCAGGCCTGCTGGCCTGTGTGGCCCGCAAAGGTGACACGCTCATCACCGATGAGCTGGTACACGCCAGCATGATAGACGGCGCGCGCCTGAGCTACGCTCAGCGCTACATTTTCCGCCACAACGACCTGGACGACCTGCGCAGCAAGCTGCTGCAGGCCCGCGGCAATGTGTTCATTGCCGTGGAGTCGGTTTATTCCATGAACGGCGACCTGGCGCCGCTGCGGGAGCTGCAGGCCCTGGCCCGGGAGTTTGGGGCGGGCCTCATCGTGGATGAGGCCCATGCCGTGGGCGTATTCGGCCCCGCCGGGGCCGGCAGGGTGGTAGAGCTGGGGCTGGAAAAGGAAGTGTTTGCCCGTGTTTATACCTTTGGCAAAGCCCTGGGACACCACGGCGCCATAGTCGTAGGCTCACATAGCCTGCGCACCTACCTCATCAACTTTGCCCGCACCTTCATTTACACCACCGCCCTGCCCCTGCCCGCTTTGCTGGCCGTGCAGGCCGCCTATCACTACCTGCAGCAACATCCCGGCCTGCAGCAGCGCCTGGCGCAGCGCATACGCTACTTCCGCCACCGCCTGCTGCCCCATTTTCCCGGCCAATGGCTCCCCAGCAGCTGCTGCATACAGTCGCTGCTGCTGCCGGGCAATCAAGCCGCAAAGGAAGTCAGCAGCCACCTCATGCAGGCCGGCATCTTCGTCAAAGCCATTCTCAGCCCCACAGTACCTGCCGGTACCGAGCGCATGCGCTTTTGTGTACACCTCTTCAACGACCAGGCCCAAATCGACCGCCTGGCCGCCTG
>RFHT01000191.1 GCA_003696835.1 Bacteroidota bacterium | reverse complement strand
TTTTGGGGAAGTCTGATTATTTACAAGCAGCCACCAAAGATGAGCATGAGCTGTTGCAGCCACCAGAGCAGCTTGAGGGCGTATTTGCGCAGGGGCCAGGACCGTTCTTGCAGGCTCAGGCTGTTGTTGAGGTAGTTGAGGTCCAGGTGTATCTTGTAAAATGGATCAATGTGAGCAGCCAGCACGCGTTGATTGCCACAAATGACGATTTCCTTGAAGCGGTCTTTGCCATCCCAGCGGATGAGCTGGCTGCTGTCATTTTCAAAATACAGCATCACCTCCTGGGGCAGCACCATGCCGCCGGGGCGTTCGATTCGTATGCGAGATTCGTACTGGCCTGGTGGGGGCAGGGTGGGGGCCTGAAGCCCAAAGGGAGGCTGCAGCTCGTGATTGGTGATGGCCGCGAGCTGATAGTCGCACACCTCGGTGCCCTGCAGCACCTGTTCGAAAAAGAAGGGTATATCCAGGCGCAGGTCGTGTCCCAGCTCCCTTTCGGCCACTTCAGCGGCCACGGCCACAAAGTCGCGGCTGTGGGGGTGGCGAAACTTCCAGCGGTGGAAATAGGTGCGGAAAATGCTGTCCATCACCGGCCTGCCCAGCAGGCCTTCCAGGGTGTAAAGTGCCGCACTGGCCTTGAAGTAGTTCAGCGTATGTGCCACCCCCTCGGGCAGCTCCCAGGGCAGTTGTGAGATGCTGCCTATGCGGGGATTGGGCATGCTGGTGTAGCTGTCGCGCGAGGCTTCGTGGTCGCCTATGTGAAAGCCCGGCAGGTCGATATTGGCATGCTGCGGCCCATAGACCGCATCCATGATGCGCTCTTCAAAATAGCTGGTGAGGCCTTCATCCAGCCAGGGTTCTTCCATCTCATTGGAGGCCACCATTTGCATAAAATATTGGTGGCAAAACTCGTGCACAGTCAGGGCTTCGGTGAGGTGCAGGCCGTCGCTGAGGTAGTGAAAGGTGCTGGCCGTGATGAGGGTGGGGTACTCCATGGCGCCGGAGCGAAGGCCATGCATGGGCGGATCCACAATGGTGAGGTTGGGGTAGGGGTAGGGGGCAATGGTGGTATCAAAAAAGGCAAAGGCATGTTTGACGGCTTTGAGGTAGCGCTCTTTTTGGTTGAGGTGCTCTGGCTGCATGAGCAGGCGTATAGACACATGCTGCCATTGGTCCTTTACCTCCACAAAACGGGGCGAAGCGGTCCAGGCAAAGTCAATCACATCCTCGGCCCGGTAGCGGTAGGTGATGCTGCCATCGGGCTGGGGGAGGCTGTCCCAGCAGATGCCACTGGCCCCAACCGTGAGGTTTTGCGGCACATTGATGGCCACATCGTACACCCCAAAGTCGGCGTAGTATTCGGCCGAGCGGTGGTACTGGTGGCAGTTCCAGCGCCCCTGCGGGGCGTAGCGCACCCCCTGGGGTTCATATACCCCCAGCTTGGGAAACCACTGCACGGCCAGGTAGTAATGGTCCAGGCTCCAGCCCGTGCGTACCAGGATGCGCGGCAGCTTGGAGGTAAAGCTCAGCTCCAGCTCAATTTCTTCGCCGGGAAGTACGGGCTGCGGAAGGTCCACCGCCAGCACCGTTTGGTCGTGGGCATTGCTGTCGTCGGGTTGAATGTAGTGCATGCCGGCGCTGAGGTCTTCGCCTGCGGCCGTTTTCATTTGGTGCACTTCCACATACCCCCATTCCTTCTCAGGCATATCCGGCTGCAGTTGTTTGCCAAACACATTGCCGTGGGTCTCCCTGAGCAGGGTAGAAGCCGTGTTTTTGAAGGCATTGAGGTAGGTGTGAAATTGTAGTTGGTGAATGGTATCGGTGGAGGGATTGCGCCACAAAATGCGGGAGTTACCCATTATGCGTTTGCTGGCCGTGTCCAGCCGTATGTGCATATCGTAGTTAGCTATACGCGGGCTCAGGGGAGGGGAGAACAAAGTGGGCTGTGCAAGCAGGCAACAGGGGAAAAGCGTACTCAACAGCAGGAGGCAAATGCGGATATGGCTCATCAGTTGGCAAATTGAAGCGGTAAGTTAGCATTTTTTAGCGTGTGAGCAGGTTTTGGAATAATGCGAGCACCTTTTCGGCAGCCTTTTCCCAGCTCATGCGGCTTGCCTCCTGCCTGAGTTGTTGGCTCAGGCGGCGGTAATAGGCGGGTTCGTCCAGCAGGCGCTGCACGTGCCCGGCAATTTGCTCCACCTCCGTAGGCTCCACCCGTGGGGCATGGGGCAGCACTTCGGCCAGGCCGGCATAGTTGGAAATGACAACGGGCACGCCAAAGGCAGCTGCTTCCAGGGCTGCCAGCCCAAAGGGCTCGGAGCGGGAGGGCATCACCAGCACATCACTCATAGCCAGCAGGTCATACACCTGTTTTCGCTGCAAAAAACCGGTAAAGTGAAAGCGGTCGCCCATACGGCGGCGGGCTACTTCCTCCATGATGGGGATTTTTAATGCTCCTTCTCCGGCCATGACAAAGCGCACATCCTGGCGCCGGGCCAGCAACTGCATGCCCAGCTCAAAAAAGCTCCAGGGACCCTTTTGTTCCGCTATTCTGCCCAAAAAAAGAACCAACTTCTCAGGAAACCCCTTTTTGAGGCGGTAGGGCGCTACCTCGTCCAGGCCATTGTGTATGGCTTCGATTTTTTCGGCAGCTATGCCGTAGTGGTTTTGGATAAGCTGGGCGGTATAGCTGCTCACCGCAATGATGAGATCGGCTTCGCGCATGGCCTGCTGCTCCAGTTCAAACACCCAGCCCCGGCTGTGGGGCCCGTTGCGGTCGTACTCCAGGGAGTGCAGGTGTAGGACCAGCGGCTTGCCCGTTTGGCGCTTGATCTCTATAGCCGCCACAAAGGTGAGCCAGTCATGGGCATATATGAGGTCAAAATCGTTTGACTGTTGCAGGGCCAGGTGTGCGGCCAGTTTGCTGTAGGCAATAACCTGCTGAAAGAGCCCCTGGCCGTAAGCTTCTTTCAGGGCAAAAGGGGGGGGCTGCTGCTCTGCTTCCGTTGCCGGTGGCGGAGCAGCAGGTGCTGCCGGGGCCTCCGGCATCATCTTTTGCTGACGACTGACATATTTGGAAGGGAGGGCAAGCTGTGCGGTGTCATAGACCGTATGGCGGGGAATGTGCTGCTCGGCTGTGGCAATAAATTCAAATACTTCGGCCTGTCCGCGGGGCAGCCCGGCAGCTTCCAGTTGGTTGAGTCCCGTCAGCCGGGCCCCTGAAGGAAAATTATCTACCTGGATACTGGGAGCAATCAGGCTGATGGGGGTGCGTGCTGCCAGCGCCCGGCTCAGCCCCAGGCTGGCCAGCCCCAGGCCCCCGCTCACTATGGGCGGAAACTCCCAGCCCAGCATGAGTATGCGTGCTTGAGGTGGAGGGTTGGTGTTCATTGCCCCAAAATAGAAGAAAAGAAGGCAGGATGCAAGTGATGGGGACACAGGTAGCAGGTAGCAGGTGACAGGTAGCAGGTCACAGGTAGCAGGTCACAGGTAGCAGGTCACAGGTAGCAGGATGCAGGTCGAAACGAAGTGTAGATGCCATTAAGGTACTGGAGCGAAGCGGAAGTCCCTCAAGGGGATCACTGGTGACAGGTAGCAGGTTACAGGTGACAGGTGACAGGTAGCAGGTGACAGGTTACAGGTGACAGGTAGCAGGTCAACATTAATCAGGGATTACCATTGCATCCTGCATCCTGCATTACCTTAAAGGCATCTCCGCTGCGCTCCGACCTGCATCCTGCATCTTGCATCCAGCATCCTGCATCCTGCATCCTGCATCCAGCATCCTGCATCTTGCATCCTGCCAAAGTCCTCCTGCTTTATTCCTCCTTTGTTTTTCCTCCCAGCTCGGGCAGGGGCAGGCCAAAACTGAGGAGTCGTTCTTCCAGCACGCGTGCTTCCTCATCCCTGATACGGGTGAAGTATTGGTCGAGGGTGGGGCGAATGTTGGAAAAATCCTCGTCTATACTGGCTTTGAGGCTGTACATGGGGTCATAGGATCGCACGGCCACATCGAGGTATTCAATGGCTTTTTGGGCCTGGCCCATGCTGGCAAAAAATTTGGCCAGGTTATAGTAGTTTTCAGGCAGACCTTCTTTGTCAAACTGCAGGGCTTTTTCCGACATTTCGATGGCGCCCTCTACATCTTCGAGCACATAGCTGATCCATCCAGCCATGAAGTAACCCAGGGCCGCCAGGCCGTTGTTGGCCATGCCTTTGGCATAGACGGCACAGAGCTTGTAGTGTTCGAGGGATTTGTAGAGGTCGTAATAGCGGGCAGGTTCCTGGTAAATATGGCCCAGGTAGAGGTGGCAAAAAGCGTTGCTGCGGTAAATTCTGGCACTCTCCAGCAGGTAGTCGAGGGCGTCGGTGAGGAATTGGGGCTCGTCGGGGTGCTGCAGGTATTTGTCGTAGGCTTCTTTGCCATCGCGGTAGCGTTCGTGGGCGAGGGTTTTCTGGTTGTTTTCCAGTATGTTGGCCAGCATGTCAAAGCCTTCCTTGATTTCGCTGCGTTGCAGCTCAAAATGGGTGACAATGTTTGCCATGCCCATGTCCATGCTGGCTTTGAGTCCCTTGATGCCGGCCTGCAGTTTTTCCTGCGAACTAATAATAACATCTCCGAGGCCGTCCACGCGGTTGGCTACTTCGTTCAGGCCCAGGGCTACTTTGTCGAAGCCTTCGTCCAGGCTGAGCTCTATGGCTTCCAGGCCGCGCTGTATAACGCCGGTTTGGTCCACCAGGGCCTCGTGAATCTGGGCCTGCTGTTGCTGCACTTCGTCAAAGCCTTCTTTGAGTGTACGGCTGATTTCCCTGCCGGCCTGCAGGTTGGCCCTGGCTATGGTTTGGGCATGATCGCGGGCAACCTTCTGTATGCCAATGCCCAATACGTTTAAAAAACGATGGTATTGCCGGTAGGCGTAGTAGTCTGTTGATTTTGAACGAGCAATAGAAAAGGGTACGAGTACCTTCATCATCACCTTGTTAGCCTGCATGGGGTCTCTGCGCAGGTACCAATCCCTTTTACCTACTGCCTGTTGGAGGCAATAGGCAAAGACTGTTGCGCGAGTTCTCCTAACTGCAAGTTAACAAAAAATGACAGATTTGCTAAAAAACTCCCCTAATCCATTCTGAAAGGTGTCGGCAGGCGGCTGGATTTCAGGCCCAGCCTGACCGAAACGATGTTGCTGTAGATGTGTTCGCCTGCCTGCCCGGGCTTGCTCAGGCGGTAAAAGACAACCGGCATGCTGCTGTTGCCCATCTGTTCTTCTGTGTCCTTGTAGGTGCCAGAGGCCTGCTGTATAGCCGTAATGGGCACAAAGTCTGTTCCGTTGAAGGAGCGCTGCAGCCTGAAGCCCTCGGCTGGCATACCTTCTGGGAGTTGCCAGCGTATGAGGCAGTGGCCTTCTGCTTTTTCTGCCTCCAGCCCGTGAAAGAAGCGGTGTTCTATGGCAGCCTGCCCAACCGGCAGGCGGTTGGCCCACAGCATGGAACAAAACAACATGATGATGCAGCATGCCGGAAGGAAAACGGGCGCAGATATGCCAAAGGCGGAGCGAGAGCAAAGCGGAGCAGACAGAAGCTGAACGTTGGCCATTCGAAAACAAACAATACAGGTAAAACAATGCACCAAATTTAGGCGCTATATTGGCGCTCCCCCGACCAAACAGGCATTAATTATTACGCGTGTAATATTATCAATGTCTATAAACAAAAAATTCCAGAGGAAAAATCATCTGGAATTTTCATACTGAAGCCTGTATGCGCTTCAGGCAGTCGTTATTGTTTAGTTTTGTCCCGTTTCCTCAGCCGTTTCAGCCGGTGCGGCACTG
>RFHT01000190.1 GCA_003696835.1 Bacteroidota bacterium | reverse complement strand
TCCGCGAACTCTCTACTTATCCAAACGCATGTTGTCGATGAGGCGGGTTTGGCCGAGGAAGGCGGCCAGGAAGGCATGTACGTGCTCGCCATTGTGCAGCTCGGTAAGGGGCTGCAGGGTTTTGCCATGCAGCACTTCGAAGTAGTCCAGCTTCACCAGGGGGTAGCGGGGCAGTTGGGCCTGCACAAAGGCCTGCAGCTCGTCCACTGTTTGGAATTGGGCGAAGTTTTTTTTGAGCTGCCGGAGGGTGTGGTAAAGAAAGAGGGCGTCGCGGCGCTGCCCGGCGGAAAGATAGACGTTGCGGGAACTGAAGGCCAGGCCGTCGGCTTCCCGCACGATGGAGCAGGGCACCAGTTTGAGGGGGAAGTGCAGCTCGCGTATGAGGTGCTCAATGATGCGGCACTGCTGGTAGTCTTTGAGGCCGAAGTAGGCATGGGTAGGCTCGCAGAGGTGAAAGAGGATACTCACCACCTGCACCACGCCGTTCATGTGTCCGGGGCGGCTGCGCCCACAGAGGCGGTCGGCTAGTTGGTGTATTTCGAAGTAGAAATGGGAAGTTTCAGGGTAAATTTCTGTCGTTGAGGGCGTAAACACCATATCAACGCCCAGCTCGTCGAGCAGAGCCAGGTCTTTGTCCAGGTCCCGGGGGTATTGTTCGAAGTCTTCGTTGGGGCCAAACTGGGTGGGGTTAACGAAAATGCTCACGATGGTGAAATCGTTTTCTGCCACGGACTTTTTCACCAGGCTTGCATGGCCGCGGTGCAGGGCGCCCATGGTGGGCACCAGGCCGATACGGGCATCGGCAGGCAGCTTCTTCCGGGCTGCACGAAAAGCCGAAATGCGTGGAAAAACCTGCATAAAAAAGGAGTTTGAGGCCCTAAAAGCTGAAAATTCGGGCAAGATAAGCAAATGTAAATTGTTAATACAAATGATTTTTTGTATTTTTGCAAGACTTTTTAGCCTTCAACCTACACTTTTTGGCCTTATAATATTTTAACCGTACAGATATGGATAAAAAACTTAGAATTCTTTATGTTACTTCGGAAATCGATCCTTTTCTAAAACTGAGTTCAGCAGCCGACCTCATCCGTCTGCTTCCCCAAAAGCTGCAAGAAAAAGGCCACGAAATCAGAATTTTCATGCCGAAATTCGGTGTTATCAATGAAAGAAGGAACCGGTTACACGAAGTCGTACGCCTTTCGGGCATCAATATTCGCGTTGCGGGTGAGGAAAAACCCCTGACCATCAAGGTGGCTTCCATCCCCAATGCCAAACTACAAGTTTATTTTCTCGATAATGAAGATTATTTCAAGCGCAAGTCGGTCCTCACCGATCCCAAAAGCGATACCTTCCACGGGGATAATGACGAGCGCTCCATCTTTTTCTGCAAAGGTGTAATCGAAACAGTGAAAAAACTGGGCTGGCCCCCGGACATTATTCACTGCCATGACTGGATGACATCATTTATTCCCTTATATTTGCGCACGAATTACAAGGATGACCCCATGTTCAAACATACCAAGGTGGTATTTACTGTGTACAACAATGGGTTTGAAAGCGAGTTTGACAATAACTACCTCGATAAGCTGCGCATTGACGGCATAGCTGATGAAACCCTGGACAACTACACTGGAAATAATTACGTTGGGGTTTGCAAAGGCGGCATCGCGCTTTCGGATGTCGTTACGCAGGGCCATCCTCAAATTGATGCTGCGCTTGCTGCATACATTGAGCAAAAGCAGCCCGAAAAAATCTATTTCGATACCAGTGACAAAGAGTCCTATGTGGAAGGGTATAACAAACTTTACACCGATATTGCTACTTAGCAGGTTTTTCAATCGAAGAATGCAATGGCTGCCGGTATGTTGGATGTCGGCAGCCATCCTTTTTGGCAGCGGCTGCGAGTCCATCACCGGCGACACCGGCCTGGGGGTACTGCCCCCCGACGACCTGCTGGAGCTCATCGCCACCGACACCACCACCATACAGCTGCAAACCCGTGTGGTGGACAGCATACACACCGGCGATGCCGAACTGCAGCTGTTTGGCAACTACATCGACCCGGTATTTGGGCGCCTCTCGGCCACCACCTTTCTGCAGGTGGTACCCGGCGAAGGGCTTACCTTTGAAGGGCCCGACGCCCTGCTGTTTGATTCCCTGGTGCTTTCCCTCAATATTTTTGACAGCTACGGCCGTCTGGAGACGCCCCAGAAGGTGAGAATCTTTGAAATATCTGAGGACTTCCCTTCCGATGAGCAGCTGGTATCCAACCATCCCCTCTCCACTTTTTCCACCAACCTCTGCCACCCAGACAACGCCCATGGCTGCGTGCTCAACTTTGCCCAAAGCGGACTGGGAACCGTGCGCATACGCCTGGAAGACCAGCTGGGCATGCGCCTGCTCAATGCCCCCACCTCCACCCTGCAGGATTTTGAGGTGTTTAGCCGCTTCTTTAAGGGACTGGCCATTACCACCGAAGATGTCACCTACCTCTCCAGAGAGCCCGGGGCCATTTTTCGCCTGTTTTCCAACAGTTCCGAAACCAACCTCACCCTCTACTACCGGCAGGTGACCAACAACGACACCACCGCCAGCACGGAGACCTTCCTCATTTCGAATGCGGGCAAAAAGTACCACACCATCAAGCGCACCGAATACGAAAACAAACTGCTGGGCCGCACCCTCAGCACCAACTCTCACATGTACCACTTCCTGCAGGGAGGTGGCCTCATTGAACTCTACGGCAAGTTTCCCGGCCTGGCTGGCCTGCCCGTACTGGGGGTCAACAAGGCCGAGCTGGTGCTCAAGGTGGACGATGCCTTTTTTGGTTCCGAAACAGAAAACGGCCACCGCTACCCCCAGCCGCCCCAGTTGCTGCTCTTGTTTGTGGAAGACGACGGCTCCCTGCGCACACCGGCCATTTCTGAGCTGGCCGACCTGCGGCCTGAGTACAACAGCACCGGGCAGAGCTATACCTTCCGCATGACACCCTACGTGCAGCGCCTCATGCGTGGAAAGGAAAAAAACAACGGCTTCGTCATTCGGCCCGTGATTCCCAACTCTAATACCGTCATCAATGACAACATGAACCGCGTGGTGCTGGGCGGGGCCGCACACCCCCTGCGCAAACCGGAGCTGAACCTCATTTATACTGCTCCCAAACAATGAGGCGCTTCGCTGGTACCCCTGCGCAATATGCCTGCCTGTGGCTGGTACTGCTTCCGCTGCTCCTTTGCTGCCAAAGCCGCAAAGGGGTGGAGTCCCATTCATCTACCCATTCTCCCGCT
>RFHT01000189.1 GCA_003696835.1 Bacteroidota bacterium | reverse complement strand
TTTGGAAATATCCCCCCCCCGTTATATTTGACGGACATGCATGAAGCTCTTTTCAAGGGTACCTTATTCATTCCTATTTTTTTTCACCATCAATCTTTATGTTCGTCATGAAAATTAAACAACTTCCCATTCTAATTGTCATGTTAACAAGTTTTTTGTTAGGATGTACCCCAGAACTAGATACTCCAACAGCAAAACCAAATATACCTAGAGCGTATATGCTAAATGGTAAAGCCATAAATATTACGGATATCGATCCTATGGACGATACAAAGGCACAGTTGTTGATTCTTGAAGAAGGAAAAGATGTGTTACACTTATTTGATACAGAAGAACTTATGCTGAAATGGCTTGAGGAAAATGGAGGGGAGTCCGTTGCAAAAGGTGTTCGTTTGGGAAATCATCTGAATGAGTATGCAAAGTCTTCTGGAGCAATTGAAGTGTATGAACGAACAGGTGAGGTACCATCATACTATCAAGCCTATGTAGATCGTATGATTAATCCTAAAGCACAACCAAGAGGGCTCGGGTTTTATTACAAAGGTAGGTTTAGTGGGGGAAGTTTTCCCGCATCTACCTATATCCGTTTAACAGGTAGTAATAATAACAATATCAGTTCTCTGGAATTTATTGGGTTACAAGTTAGTCTGTTTGACAGAGGTTTTTTCAGTCGAAGACTCATCACTATCTGGGCCACAGTAGCAAGAAGTGCAGATTTGACTGGTACAATTGCTGATAACAGGACGACAAGTACCATAAAAACATAAGGTAAATCCGGCAGGTGTTCAAAGGTCAATCCATGAACACCTGCCCAAAATTTAACCACCATGGCGCTCATCATGTTCAGGCTTGCATTTTTCTTTTGTTTATTCTCCCCCCTGTGTGCGCAGAGCCAATCGGGACTTTATGTGCAAAAAAAAGGCACCCTATTTTTCAATAGTTTTTTCGGTTCCGACGGTATCATTATACATCCTCATGCGTCAAACAATTATGAAAAGTCAAGTTATGTATTCGTCTCCATAGAGCCGGAAATGGGCTTGTTTATCAGCAATAAATGGGAAGTGGGGGTCTATGGAAGTTATTTCCGGGGGAGGGGAGATTCTACGATACAGCCAAAGCTGGATTATTATGGCGTGGGTATTTTTCACCGGTTTTATCCACTCAAAGCGCCACATTACCTGGAAATAGGATATGGCCTGACAAATGGCTATGTAACCAAGGATGGAAGTACCACTGTGGTAACGCCCGGACTGACGACTCAAAACCTGGCCGCAGGCGCAGGTTTTAATTTTCGCGTATTGAAAAAATACACGAACAGCTTATTTTTATCGGTTGATATTCGGGCCATTTTGTGTTTTAACCCATCTGGCTGCCGACACACACCCCGCTCTGTTCGGGGGGGAATCAAGTACTTAATCTATTCTCCTCAATAAATTGGCCGCTATGAAATTTCTTTCCCTGTTTTTCTACCTGGGTGCGCTTGCTGGTTTTTCCCTTAACGCCCAGCAAACAGCATCTGAAAAGCCCGGCTTTGCCCGTTTCCAGACGGGTACCTTTGCTTCTTATATATGGGATGAAACCGACCGTTATACCGCCTGGACCTGGGGGGGCAGCGGGCTGTTTTTTTTGCATCCGCAGTTTGGGCTGGGAGTACAGGCGCAAATCATCCGGGCTGGTGATACGCTGCTGGGCAATCAAAACTATGCGATGGGGGGACTGCTGGCCCATTACGAGTTCTGGAATGGGCCACGAGCGGGTTTTTTCGCTGAAGCAGGTTTGTTTAGGGGAAATATGTGCAGTTGTGGAGAAGGCAACCCCTACAGGCGCAGGGGACTGAATATGCTAATGCTCTCGGCAGGAATGATGTTTCACATTGGCCGTAGCTTTAACCAGCATCTGGATCTTCAGTTGAGCTTTGCTACCCACGATATTCTCCAAAAAATTCAGGGCAAATACGGCCACAATATTTACCGTATTGGTTTGGCTTACCGCTTTCCAGCCCAACATGATGCGGCAAAATGATGGATTATTTGTTTATATTATTGGCATGCTGCTGCTGCTCCCTGGCACTGGCTCAAGTACCCACTCAAAGCATACAGGGCAGTATTACAGACAGCGAGTCGGGAAAGGGAATTGATAGCGTTCGGGTGGAGGTGTTGAATGCGCCCGGGCAGGTGGTTTATACCAGCAAAGACGGCTCGTTCAGTCTGGGCCGCATGCCGGTGGGCCGGTACAGCCTGGCATGTTACCACTCGGAATATGCGCCTGTAAACCGCCTGAATGTACAGATCACAAGCGGGAAAGCCCTCAGCCTAAATATCGCATTGGAACCGGCCTGGTATAACCTGCAAACCGTAACCATTTCGGCAGAAAAAAGCGCCCAACCGGAAGCCCTGCAAGCCATTGGACGGCATAGGCTCAATATGGAACAGGGCAAATTCATGCCGGGCACCCTGGCGGACCCCAGCAGAATGCTGGCCAGATTTCCCGGTGTATCAAACCCCGATGACAGCCGTAATCACTTGGTTGTAAGGGGAAATTCACCCGTAGGCGTTAGTTGGTACCTGGAGGGACTCCCCTCCCTCAACCCTAACCACTTTGCCAATGCCGGTAATTCAGGAGGAGGCATCAATATACTTAACCCCTACACCATAGAAAGCATGGATTTCTACACAGGTGCATTTCCGGCTTCCTTTGGCAATGCGCTGTCTGCTGTAGTAGATGTCTCCCTAAGAAAAGGTAATTCCTCTCAAAGAGAACATCATTTCAGGACGAGCCTGGCAGATTTGCAACTGGGGACAGAAGGGCCATTTTCGGTACGGCATAAGGCCTCCTACCTGGCAGTTTACAGAAGGTTCAACCTGGACCTGGCACATCGCCTGAGTCCACTGCTTCGGCAGCATATTGGCAATGCCCCAAATGTGCAGGATTTTACGGTAAAGCTTCATTTTCCTCATCAAAATGGTGCCACGGCATGGTATAGCCTGGGGGGAGTTAGTGACCTGGTATTGCGCGAAGCTGCTGATGCAGGAAAGCAAACTTATGCGCGCTCCGCTTCTTGGGTGTTTGGCCTGAAAGATGTGCGATTTCTCGACCACAACAGCTATGTGAAGTCTCAGCTTGCTTATTCGCTGGCAAAAACTGGAAATGGGAGAACGGATGAAAGGGCAAATGATATACGGATAGAAAGAATTTTGCATACCCGCGAACATAAAATCAGCACCCGCATAGACTACAACCGCAAGCTTTCTGCTTTCAGTACTCTGCGTGCTGGTATATTGGGAAGTTGGCTGTATGCCAGAAATATCCGGAATACGCACATACTTCCCGACAGCAATTCCCAGGTCCGGGATGCCCACATTGATTATGGCCTGGTTCAGGCCTATATGCAGTGGAAATGGAAGCCCCTTGCCCGCATGCAGATACAAGGGGGCGTTCATGCTTTGTTTTTTTCTCTGAATCAGGCCTTTCGGCTTGAACCGCGTTTGAGAGCATCCTATTTGCTATCTGCTTCCTCCTCTCTGGCTTTTGCCTTTGGCCAGCAAAGCCAAACCCAACCTTCCTCCCTATACCTCACAGGGGGCCTAAACCATGATAAACCCTACTTGAATAATCTGCATCTGGGCTTTAGTGAAAGTACCCAATGGGTTTTTACTTATCAAACTCAGCTTGCAGGTACAGCTATAAAAATAGAGGGCTATTACCTGCATCATACTCATATACCTGATTTCAAAGACCCCCGTCAGCCCAAATCCTTTTCTGGCTTAAATCTGGGATATGACTTTGGAGATGATTTCCAATGGATATCTGGCAAACTGGACAACACGGGCACAGGCAGAAGCTACGGAATAGAAATGACCATAGAAAAATCTTTTGAACAGACTGCCTGGATATTGCTGACCGGCTCCCTGTATGAGGCCAAATACAAGGGGTTTCAGGATGTAGAACGCAATACCGCCTTCAACGGTAACTATGCCTACAATCTCATGTTGTCGAAAGAGTGGCCGCTGGCCTGGAAAAAAAACGCTGTACTGGTGGGCAGTCTTTCCGTGAGTGGGGCTGGTGGCCGAAGGTATCATCCTGTCAACCCCTCCACCGGAGTCTATGAGGAGGATGACATTTTCGCCGCTAAATACAAGGCCTATTTTCGTACCGACTGTAAAATAGGGATTCAGCAAAACCTTCCCCGCTTCAGCCACGAGCTCAGCCTGGATGTGCGCAATGTATTCAATACGCGGAATGTGTTGTATGCCACCTACAACTTCCGCAGGCAGGAATATGAGGCCTATTACCAGTTGGGCTTGCTGCCTTTGCTGGTGTATCAGGTCAATTTTTCAGGGCGAAAGCCCTGAAAAGCGCCTTTTTCTTACAAACATCCAAAAATCACCCTACAAAGTGACTTAGGTCATCGGTTGGGCGTAGCGTATAAGGTATGTTTGTGTGGCTTGAATAAACGCATCATTCAAAGCCAGGGATAAAGGTTGACGAAGTAGGCTCGCATTGACAGGGGTTGAGTCTATTTCAAGGAAAGGCGGCCCGCCCGGGCCGCCTTTTACGCTCTGGGACTGGCATAAACCGGTGTTTGCCTGCCACGTGCCCGGCTATGCTTTGTTCCTTTTCTTTTCAGGTAAGCAAATAAATAATGTTTGATATTTCAATCAAAACCCGTATATTTGATTGAGATAACAGACATAATGAATACTAAAAAACCTATATTGCTCCCAAAATTAAGCCGCATACTGGAACAAGTGGGAGAACAAATCAAAATGGCCCGCCTGCGCCGTAAGCTTAGCACCCGACAGGTGGCCGAGCGTGCCAACGTTAGTCGCTCAACACTCTGGGCCGTAGAAAAAGGGAATCCGGGAGTAGCTGTAGGTACCTATCTTCAGGTATTATTTGTTCTGGGACTGGAGCAGGATTTCCTTCAACTGGCCAAGGACGATGAACTG
>RFHT01000188.1 GCA_003696835.1 Bacteroidota bacterium | reverse complement strand
GCCATTTACCAGGCGGGCGGCAGCCTGCACCTCAACCGCTGTACCCTTGACCAAAACGTCAGTACCGGACAGGTGGGCTCCAGCGGTGGTGCCGCCATTTACAACCAGGCCGGCAGCCTGTACCTCAGCCAGAGTACCCTCAGCGGCAACACCTCAAGCGGAGTTCAGGGCTTTGAGGCCTACGGGGCTGCCGTTTACAATGCCGAAGGGGCCACGGCCGACATCCGCTTTTGCACCATTGTAAAAAACCATATCCAGGGCAGAGACAATTCCACGGGTGGGGGGATTTATAATATGGGAACCTTAACCCTCTACCAAAACATTCTGGCCCTGAATACCCGCAGCCATCCCTTTCCCAATTATGCAGACGCCTTCTCCACAGCCAATGCCCAGCTCACTTCCTTGGGTTATAACCTCATTGGTATGAACAACTTTGGCCTTAAGCTGAGCTTTGGCGACCAGGCCGGTACCCCTGAAGCGGGGGCTGTCCCCGCCCAACCCATGGACCCCCTCATACAGGAGCTGGCAGACAATGGCGGCTTTGCCCTTACCCATGCCCTCAGCCCCTGCAGCCCGGCCATCAACAGCGGCGATCCCCTGAGCACGCTCCAAAGCGACCAGCGCAACATGCCCATTTTCGACCTGCCCGACATTGGCGCCTTTGAGCTGGAGGAAGCCGCCAACTCTCCCAAAGTGGTGACCACAACAGCCGATGATGGCCCCGGCACCCTGCGCAGGCTCATACAGGATGCCTGCCCCGGCAGCACCATCCGCTTCGACCTGCCGCCAAACAGCAGCATACTGCTCAGCTCGGGCCAGATTCTCATCGACAAAAACCTGCACCTCATCGGCCCCGGCGCCGATATGCTCAGCATCAGTGGCAACCAGCAGTCGCGCATTTTTGAAATCGCCCAAGGGGTTTCAGTTACCATAGATTCGCTCATGCTCACCGGCGGTATGACCACCGAAGACGGCGGGGCAGTTTATAACCGCGGCAACCTGGCTCTGTACCAATGCGAGCTGGAAGGCAATGACGCCGGCGAACAATCAGGCGGAGCGATTTACAATGCCCGCAGCCTTAGCCTTACGCAATGCAGCCTGCGCAACAACCAGGCACGTGCCGGTGGCAGCATCTTCAACAACCTCCAGGCCCTGCTGAGGCTTACCTCCACTGAATTTGTGCAAAACACTGCCCCCAGCTTTGGCGGCGGGGCCATCTACAACAGCACCCTCTCGGAAATGGAACTAACCGACTGTACCTTCAGTCAAAACAGCGGCGACACAGGTGGGGCTATCTGGACCAAAGGCAAAGGAAGCCTCAACGCATGCAGCTTCGAATTCAACCAGGCCCAAAAAGGCGGCGCCATTTTCAACACCTCCTCCGGTGGCGACCTCAGCCTGCTGCATACCCGCCTGAACAATAACCGCGCCTTTGAAGATGGAGGGGCTATCTGGAATTTTAATGCCAGCCTGGACCTGCAGTACTGCCTGGTGGACACCAACCGGGCTGCCTCCCTCACGGCCGGAAGCCCCCGGGGCGGCGGGCTGTACATAGGCACGGGCAATGTGAGCATTCGCCAGAGCACCATCAGCCGCAATATCGCGGCCGAAAGTTTTTCCGGTGCCGCTGGCGGGGGCATATTTATAGAAGACGGCAATTTGCTCGTCGAAAACTCCACCATCAGCTCCAACAGGGCCAGCGGCAGGGGCAATGGCGATGGGGGCGGCATTTTCAATGCCAATGGCATGGTTTCCCTACTGCACTGCACCCTCACCCGCAACCAGGGCACGGCCCAGAACCCTCATGGGGGCGGCTTGTACAACGGCGGCATCATGGAGATGGGCCACAGCATTTTACTCAAAAACACCACTACCATGGACTTCAACGGCCCCAATGCCTTCAACCAGGGCACCTTTACCTCTCTGGGGCACAACCTCATGGGGACCCTGCGGGACTTTAACTTTTCCCAGGCCCAGACCGACATCACGGGCTTTAACGGAAACATACTGGGACCGCTGCAAAGCAGTAAGGAGGCCACGCCTTTTCACCCCCTGCTGCCCTGCAACAACCCCGCCATAGACGGAGGGGCCTCCCAGGCCGTGCTCAGCATGGATCAGCGGGGATTTGTGCGCAAAATCGGAGTGGCAGCCGATATAGGTGCCGTAGAATGGGGCTCCTCCTCCGACCCCCATCCCCGCAACTTCATAGATGAAGTTGCCGACGGGGCCGAAGGGGGGCTGCGCAGGCAAATTGAATTGGCGCATGCAGGCGATACCCTCTACTTCAGCCAGCAATTGAACGGCAACACCCTGCTGCTGGAGCCCGACATGGGGCAGGAAATATTTATCGACAAACCCCTGGTGCTGCTGGGCCCCGGCGCCGACCAGCTCACGCTCGCCGTCAACAGTTCCCCTTCCCGTCCCGCTCGCATGTTTCACATAGATGCCTGTGTGGATGTACACATTTCGGGTCTTACCCTCAGCGGAGGAATGGCGCCCTTTGAAGGCCCCCAAACCGACTACTTCTCCAGAGGAGGAGGCATCTGGAATGAAGGCAACTTAAGCCTGGAAGAGGTGGGCATGACCCAACATGTTGCTCCCACCGAGAACGGCCGGGGAGGGGCCATTTACAATGATAGCAGCGCAACCCTCAGCCTCTCACGCTCAGCCCTGTATGTCAACCGCTCCGGAGAGGCTGGCTCAGGCCTGTACAACCTGGGCACAGCCACGGTGGTCAACACCACCGTCAGCTCCAACCGCATCAACGGCAAGGGAGGCGAGGGAGCCGGTATTTACAATGCGGGCATCCTCAGCGTCGATTTTTGCACCATTGCGCGCGATACAGCCACGGTATTTGGGGGCAGCAGGGGCGCAGGTTTGTTCAATAGCGGTGAACTCAGCCTTTCCAATACCATCATCGCCTACAATGTTTCGCAATTTGGGCCGGAAGATTTTGAGGTAAAAGATGCCTATCAAACCGAAGAGGCCATTCTGCACGACGGGGGCTTCAACATCCTGAGCTCGGAGGACCAGTTGGGCCTCAGCCGCAGCCTCAGCAATATGTTCCCCATAGAGCCCTACCTGGACTCCCTGCAGATGGACGGGGGCAGCACGCCGGTGCACCCCCTGCTGATAGTGCCAAGCCAGCAAACCGGCAGCCCGGCTTTCAATGCCGCTAACCCGCACATCGCACCACCCCCCACCGACCAGCGCGGCCTGCCCCGCCCCTTCCCCACAGGCGGACGGGCGGATATTGGCGCATGGGAGTATCAGCAAGTTACGGACACCGAAGCGCGTATAGGGCCGCTTCTTTTCTCGCTTTTTCCCAATCCCTTCACCCAAGAACTGCAATTGCACAGCCAACTCGATAAGTCCATGCGGGCAGAATTGTCCATCTTCAACAGCCAGGGGCAAAGGCTGTGGAGCCGGACCCGGCAGCTTCCCGCAGGCGAGTTTAGCCTGCGCCTGCCGGCAGGCAACTTGCCCCCCGGGCTGTATGTGCTGCACATTGCAGGCAAAGACGGCCTGCGCCAGAGCATCAAGCTGGTGAAAATCGCCCGCTGAGT
>RFHT01000187.1 GCA_003696835.1 Bacteroidota bacterium | reverse complement strand
CCTGTGACCTGTCACCTGCATCCTGTCACCTGCTATGCTTCGTTATTTTCTACATAGCGCTGTATGGCGATGTTGATGACGTCGTTGACGCTGATGCCTTTGGCTTTTGCGATTTGCTGGGCGCGGTCGAGCACTTCTTTGGTGAGGAGAATGGAAAATCGACTTTTGTTGAAGTCCACTTTACCGGAGGGGGCTTTACCGGAGGGGGCTTTTCTTTTGGGGAATATATCGTCGAAGGCCTGGTCTTCCAGGGCTTCCTCTATGGCATCGAGAAAACTCTTCCTGCCGCTTTTGCGGGCGGGCTTCACAGGCGTTTTGCCCAGGTTTTCGTCAATATTTTCGAGAAATCGCTTTTTTCTTTTTGACACGCCTTTTTGCTCATTGCGCCTGCCCGTTTTTGCAGGCTGTTTTTTTGCATGGGGAATCACTTCGGCGAGCGTTTCTGCTCCAAAGACTTCATCCAACCGGTCCAAAAATCCCTTGCCCATGCAGTTTTGTTTCAGCTTTTACCTTTATATGGTTAATAAGGAGCCAGGCAGCCTGTTTTCAGCCGCTGACCAGTTCGCGGGTTCGTTTGATGATTTCTTCAGTGAGGCCCCGGTAGTCTTCGGCTCCGCGGCTGGAAGCATCGTACTGGAAGATGTCCTTGCCCATGCTCTGGGCCTCGGCCAGGGAGATATTTCCCCGTATGCGGGTATCGAAGATCATGTCGCCGTACTTGCCCAGCGCGTGTTGCAAAATCTCCTGGTGCAAAACCTTACGCCCATCGTATTGGGTGACTACGATGCCCAGCAGCTCCAAAGATGTATTCATGCGCGTTTTGACCGTACGTAAGATTTTGATGAATTCTGTCATGCCCTGCAGAGCCAGGAATTCAGGTTGTAGCGGAATTACAACATAGTCGCTGGCCGTGAGGGCCGATACGGTGAGGGCGCCCAGAGAGGGCGGACAGTCGATGAGAATGTAGTCGTACTCCGTTTGAATATCCGAAAGGCTTTCCTGCAGGATAAACTCTTTGCCTACCTCATTGTTTTTTTCAAAACCTGCCAAATGGATGGAGGAGGGTACGATGTCGATCTGTTCCAGCTGCTGAATACATTTGCGAATGTCGTCCTGAAACATCAAAACCTGGAATATGCTGGTATCCTGTTTGCTCAGGCCCACTGAGCAGGTGGCATTTGCCTGGGGGTCCAGGTCGATCATCAGCACCTTGTTGCCCATTTGTGCCAGGCCTGCGGCCAGGTTCACGGTAGTGGTGGTTTTACCTACCCCTCCTTTATGGTTTGCAACTGAAATTACACTCATACAGATGAAGTTGAAACAGTGTATTTTATAAAACCAAAAATATGCAAAGTATGAGAAAATAAAAAATCCAGCCAAAAGCTTACATCATTCCATTGTAAGAAAAGGGCCGATTTACCTGTTTAAGTAATGTATTACGAAAGTAAAACAATTTAGAAAATCGCCTTTTTTATGATGTAGGGAAGCAGGACTTTTATCGGGCCAAATATCTAGCCGTGAAATACTTCCTACACATTCTTGCCTTTTGCCTTATAGGTTTACCTGCCTTAGGACAACAAGTGTCGGAGCATGGCGCATTTCATGCCCCCTCCCCTGGTGGGCAGGCTATATATGATACGGGCTATGGACGCATATATTTGACCCGCCCCCAAAAAACCTTTCAGCACCTGGATTCGCTGCTCAAAAGCGCACCGGAGTGCCACAACCTGGTGTCCCACACGTGCAGGGAGCCCGAAAAGCGCTTGCACTTGATGCTGTTGCTGGGGGAAATGCATTTGCGGGAGGGCAATTATCTGGCAGCTGATACCCTCTTCAGGGATGTGTTCAGCATGGCCAGCATACTGGGCCAGGAGAAGCTGAGGCTGCAAGCCCTGATGAACAAGGGGCATCTGCACCTGTGTATGGCCGAGTACCAACGTGCGCGCAACACCTATGGCGAGCTACTGAACGAGGCCGGCAAGGAAAACTCGCTGGAGGAGCTGCGGGTTGTGGCTCATCTCTTTGCCGGTATGGCCAGCGAAAGCCTCTATGAGCCCGGCCCTGCCCGTACCCACTATGAGCAGGCGCTCAACCTGGCCACCCAGGCTGGCATGCTGCTTTATGCCGACCAGGCTGATGCCTTTCTGGGCAGGATGAGCTTTCCCGAAACGCCCCTGCAGGAGCTGAGCGAAACCCTGCCCCCGCCTTCCATGAGCAGGCCCTACCACTTTACCGACAGCAGGGCCATGGCCCTGCACCGGATCTGGTCGGCAGGGACTTCTTACCTTCTGGGCCAAACCGAAAAGGCCCGGGAAGATTTTGATGCCGCCCTGAGCACGGGCTTAAAGCTGGGCGACCACTTCATTTTGGACCAATGCCAGAAATTTCTCGACCAACTACACATTACCACCGTAAAAGATGCCCGCCAGCAGTTGTGGATGCACAAGGCTTATTCAACGGCCATTACCTCCCTCAAAAGGCAACCCGCCTACCAGCGCTGGCGCAAAATCTACTATGAGCAGTACAGCGAAACCACTTCGGCCCTGCTGGAGTCGGCCGGACTGGCCACGGGGGGCACGGCTCAGCGGGCTGAAACGGCTCCCGCCTGGCAACCTTATACCCTCTACACCCTGCTGATGCTGCTGGGACTGTGCCTGTCGGGCTTGTTTTTGTTGTATGCCCAGGGAGAAAAAAAGGCCCAAAAGCTGAAAAAACTGGCGCTCATCCCCCAGAAAGCTGCTCACTTTCAGGAGACTCAAAACCGCCAGCTGCGGCAGACCAACCGCTTTTTGTACCTAAAAATTCAGCAGCTGGAGCAGGTATTGGGCGAAAAGGAGCGGCTGTGGTACACTGTGATCCACGATTTGCGCAATGCTCTGGGCAAGGTGTGGTCGCTTTCCGATCTGCTGCCTTCGGCCGGGCGCATCACCGAGCGCCAGGGCCAGTACCTGGGCCTCATCAAGCAGGCCAGCAGGGAGGGGGAGCGGCTGATTGAGCAGTTGCTGAACAGGCAGGCAAGTGAGCAGGATGCGACAGCCCAAAGGGCAGAGCGCGTCAACTTGCAGCAGATGCTGGAGGAGAGTTTGCTGCCTTTTCGTGAAAAAGCTGCCCAAAAGTCCCAGCAGATCACATACCACAACCGCCTGGACGATGCCGAGCTGTATGTGCACCGGCAGTCTCTGCTGCGCATTTTTGAGAACCTGCTGAGCAATGCCATCAAATTTGCGCCCCTGGGCAGTGTGATCGAGGTGGAGAGCTGGGATGAGGGGGAGGAGCTGTATTTTTCCGTTCGGGATGAAGGCCCTGGCATTGCCCCGCAGGAGCAGCAGCGGCTGTTTTTGCCCTATGTGCGCCTGCAGGCCCGGCCCACGGCCGGCGAGTCCTCCACAGGACTGGGCCTCAGCATCGTTTATGAGCTTACCCAGGCACTGGGCGGTAAGGTGAGGGTAGAAAGTCAGGTGGGGTGTGGTACCACCTTCATACTGGGTGTGCCCCGGCAGGGAGTACGGGCAGGGCATTTGTAGCTTCCCCCGAATAAGCCTACCTTTGCTGACCCATGTAATTGATGTTAGTGTAAAGGGAAGCCATGATGCCAAAACCCTATCGTACCTACGCCCTGCATGTGGGGCTGTTTTTACTTACTGTACTCACCACCCTCATGGTAGGCGCCGAGCTGGTGGAAAACAAGTGGTGGTTTGCCTGGATGTACCCCCTGCCTGAGGGCATTTCCCTGCAGGAGGTGCAGTTTCAGCTCAAAGACCTGCTCAAGGGCATTCCCTATTCTCTTTCTTTTCTGGCTTTTCTCACTTTTCACGAGTTTGGGCATTATTTTACAGCTGTGTATCACCGGGTAAAATGTACCCTGCCCTACTACATTCCCCTGTACATTCCCCTGCCCATACTCAATATCGGCTCGCTGGGGGCCGTAATACGCCTCAAAGAGGTGCCGCCCAGCACCCGCAAGTACTTCGACATCGGCATAGCCGGGCCGCTGGCGGGCTTTGTGGTGTCGATTTTTCTGCTGGTTTACGGCTTTTCGCATTTGCCCAATGTGGAGGAGAAGGTGCTGAGCATACACCCCGACTACGTAGAGCGCTACGGTGGGGTGCCCAGCCGGGAGCAGGTGCTGGCCGAGTACGCCGCCAACGACAGCCTGCCGCCCACCTACTACGTGGGGACCAGCCTCATTTTTGAGGCGATGAAAACGTATATCCCTAAGGATCCCGCGCAGGTGCCCACCCATTTTGAGCTCATGCACTATCCGCTGCTCTTTGTGGGCTATATCACCCTCTTTTTTACGGCCCTCAACCTGCTGCCCATGGGGCAGCTGGACGGCGGCCACATCATTTATGGCATGTTTGGCCGCAAGGTGGCGGCCTACGTTTCGCGCCTCACCCTGCTGGCGCTGCTCTTTGTGGGCGGCACGGGCTTTGCCGAGCTGGGCAGCCTGGCCGAAAACTGGCTGAGCCTGCTGATTTACCTGTTTTTCCTCAACTTCGTGTGTGGGCGCATGCTGCGCATGTTTGGCGGCAGGCTGCCGCACAGCCTGGCCCTGGCCCTCACCATTCTGGCTCTGCAGTTTGCCATCAAGTGGGCATTTCCCCAGATTGAGCCCAACCTCATCTGGCTCATTTATGCCTTCATTGTGGTGCGCATGCTGGGCATCGACCATCCCCCCGCCCGGCACGAACACCGCGTAAACCGCCCCCGTCAGCTGCTGGGCTGGCTGGCCATTGTCATTTTTATCTTGTGCTTTACTCCCCAGCCCATACTGGTCATTGGCGGGCCCTGACACTTATCCACATTTATGTTGATAACTCAATATACGCTCGGCCTTTAAAATTGAGTTATTTCAAAGAATTATTTCCTCAGCCACTGAAATTCTGAGCCTTTAATTCGCGTACGGCCCGGTACTGCCGGGGGGTAACCTAAACTGATGAGCCTATGAAATGAACTCGACCTTTTTCCCGCTTTTTGCGAGACACACCTCCTTCGGCAACTGCCGAAGTTTACCTGATTGTACCTGTATGCTGCGAGCCTTCGCACATCCTTCTGTTCCGAAACTGTTCATGTAAATCTGTTATTCATAATATTACCTGAAAATGAGTGCTGTACAAACTCCTGAAACCAAGCCCAAAAACAAAAAGAGGAAGTCTTACTCCTACGATGAAGTATTGAAGCAGAGTATCAAATATTTCAAGGGAGATGAACTGGCCGCCAATGTGTGGATCAACAAGTACGCCCTGAAGGACTCCTTCGGCAATATTTACGACCGCACCCCCGACGATATGCACAAGCGCATTGCCCGCGAAATACACCGCATTGAGCTGAAGTACCCCCAGCCCTATTCGGAAGCCGAAATTTACACAGCACTCAAGCACTTCCGCTACATCGTGCCCCAGGGCGGGCCCATGAGCGGCATCGGCAACGACTTTCAGGTCATTTCGCTTTCCAACTGCTTTGTGATCGGGCACGACCGCAAGGCCGACTCCTACGGAGGGGTAATGAAAACCGACGAGGAGCAGGTTCAGCTCATGAAACGCCGCGGCGGCGTGGGCCACGACCTCTCCCATATACGGCCCAAGGGCAGCCCGGTGATGAACAGCGCCCTGAGCTCCACCGGCGTGGTGCCCTTTATGGAGCGCTACTCCAACTCCACCCGTGAGGTGGCCCAGGACGGCCGCCGGGGCGCACTCATGCTTACCATCTCCATCAAGCACCCCGATGCCGAGGGGTTTATTGATGCCAAAATGGACGGCACCAAGGTCACCGGCGCCAATGTATCGGTGAAAATTGACGATGAGTTTATGCAGGCTGTGAGGGAGGGTAAAGCCTACCGGCAGCAGTACCCCATAGATGCCGAAGACCCCATGGTTGTCAAAGAAATTGATGCCCGTGAGCTGTGGGAAAAGATCATCCACAATGCCTGGGCCTCGGCCGAGCCGGGTGTGATTTTCTGGGATACGGTGCTGCGGGAGTCTGTGCCCGACTGCTATGCTGATCAGGGCTTTCGCACGGTTTCTACCAACCCCTGCGGCGAAATTCCCCTCTGCCCCTACGACAGCTGCCGCCTGCTGGCCATCAACCTCTACAGCTTTGTGGAAAATCCCTTCACAGCTGAAGCCCGTTTCAACTTTGAGCTGTTTCGCAAATACATATATATGGCCCAGCGCGTGATGGACGACATCGTGGACCTGGAGATGGAAAAAATTGAGCAGATTCTGGCCAAAATAGCTGCCGACCCCGAAGAGGAGGAAATCAAGCGCACCGAGCGCCTGCTGTGGGAAAAAATACGCGACAAATGCGCCAAAGGCCGCCGCACCGGTGTGGGCATCACCGCCGAAGGCGATATGCTGGCCGCCCTGGGCCTGCGCTACGGCACGGATGAAGCCCTGGAGTTTTCGGTGGAAATTCACAAATTTCTCGCCCTCACGGCTTACCGCGCCTCGGTGGACATGGCCAGGGAGCGCGGCAGCTTTCCCATGTATGATGCCCAAAAAGAAGCCAACAACCCCTTTATTCAGCGCCTCAAAGAGGCCGACCCCCAACTGTACGCAGACATGTGCCAGCATGGGCGGCGCAATGTGGCCCTGCTCACCATTGCCCCCACCGGCACCACCAGCCTCATGACCCAAACCACCTCGGGCATTGAGCCGGTATTTCTCGTCTCCTACAAACGCAGGCGCAAGGTCAACCCCAACGACAAGGGCGTGCGGGTGGACTTCGTGGATGAGGTGGGCGATGCCTGGGAGGAATACCACGTATTTCACCACAAGTTTATCACCTGGCTGGAAAACAATGGCTACGATGCCCAGGAGGTGGCCCGCATGGATGAAGCTTCCCTGGCCGAACTCATCCAGCAGTCGCCCTACTACAAGGCCACGGCCAATGATGTGGACTGGGTGAACAAGGTGAAGATGCAGGGCGCCATACAGCGCTGGGTGGACCACTCCATCAGCGTTACGGTGAATGTGCCCAATGATATTTCGGAGGAAATGGTGGCCAAAATTTACCTCACCGGCTGGGAAAGTGGCTGCAAGGGCATCACGGTTTACCGCGACGGCTCCCGCTCAGGTGTGCTGGTGGCCAGGTCGGACAAGGGCGGCAAAGGGGAGGATGACTTCATTGAAACCAATGCCCCCAAACGCCCCAAAAAGCTGGAGGCCCACGTCATCCGCTTTTTCAACAATGATGAGGAATGGATTGCCGTAGTAGGGGTGTACAAGGGCCGGCCCTACGAAATATTCACCGGCCATGCCAAAGATTCTTTTTCAATCCTTTCGCAGGTGGAAAAGGGCTGGGTGATCAAAAGCAAGGACGAAGACGGCCACAACCGCTACGACTTTCAGTACCTGGACAACGACGGCTACCGCATCACCATAGAGGGGCTTTCCCGCACCTTCAACAAGGAGTACTGGAACTACGCCAAACTCATTTCGGGCATTTTGCGCCACGGTATGCCCCTGCCCTTTGCGGTACACCTGGTGGAAAACCTCCACCTGGACGCCGACTCGCTCAACACCTGGAAAAATGGCGTGGTGCGGGCCCTCAAGCAGTTTATCCCCGACGGCACCCCGGCGGTGGACAATGCCTGCCCGGAGTGTAAAACCAACAGTGTGGTCTATCAGGAGGGCTGCCTGATGTGCACCAACTGTGGGCATAGTAAGTGTGGGTAGGG
>RFHT01000186.1 GCA_003696835.1 Bacteroidota bacterium | reverse complement strand
CTCCTCCTTTTCAAGGAGGAGTTGGAGGTGGTTAATACATTTCATTGAAAATGAGCAACTTACAACAATTTTTTTTCACCCTGAGGGTGCTGAATAGTTACCCTACTCCTTTCTAAACCAGCGCAAAAACGTGTGCTCCTCATCTTGCGGGACTGTTAGCTCCATCTGCCTGCGCTGCTTGCGAATCAGGAGCAGGCTGAGTTTCTTTTTTTCATCCACCTCCTCGCAATGGAGCAGCTCAAATTGGGTGAGCCACCTGCGTAGGGGGCGGGCGTATTGTGCATAGCGGAAGGAAGCGGGAATGATCCAGGCTCCTACCCCCTCCTCTTTGAGTAGCTTGACACCCAACTCCACGTAGTACATGTACAGCTTGGCCTGGTAGAGGTAGGTTTTATAATTTCTTTTAAAATAATGGCGCAGGCTGCCCAGTTTTTCCTGTGCACTTGTAGGGGGATAAGAAATGAGCAAATCAAACCCCCTGAACTGCCCGCTGGCGTCGAGCACGGCGGGAATGTCCAGTCGCCATTCCATGGCCTGCTCGTACCATTTGCCCTGCTCTTCATCGGTTAATTCCGCCTTTACCTTTTCAATTTCTGCCTTTAGTTCCTGCTGCCTGGGGGATGAGGGATCTGTTGGCTGAAGGCTATCCAGCAGAGTGGGTGTCTGAAACTGACGGTGATATTCGGCCTCCAGCCGTTTGAGGGTTCTCTTTCTTCTGTCGTTTTGACTCACATAGGCGCGAAACAATTGTTTGAACTGGGCCAGCAAATTGCGGGCTTCGGCCAGTTCGGCTGCTGAGCGGCCTATTTTCATCAATTGAATCACGTACTTGTAGTCCTCAAATCCGTAAGAAGTAGCTTTGAGTGCTTTGCGGATGTCCAGTTCGAGCGGGAAACGGCTCACCAGGGGCTGCGCATGCCGCAGACCGGGTTCCTCTATGGGCAGGTTCAGCGCTCCTTTTGGGTTTAAACAGGCATAGGAAAAAGTCCATAGACACAGGCTGCTTATTGCCAGCAAGCACGCGTTTACCTCTGCTTCTACTCCCACATACACCCGGCTGAGTACATGCCTGATTTCCTGATAAAGTGTGAGTTGAAAGGCCGCATCCTGCCCGTAAGGGCTGAAATAGCTGTAAAAGTTTCCCGCTTCTCCAATAAAAGCAAAATGGGGGCCTTCACGGAACAAGCGGTAATGCTGAATGCCAGATTCCCCGCACAGCAGCCCCAGTTGGTGCTTGGCTTCCAGCCATTCCTTCAGCAAAGCAATCAGCCCCTCCCCCTTTCCCATAGCCGGGTTGCAAATATTCATCTGGTCCATGCAGGCATTGGCTGCTTTGAGGGGTATTTCTTTCACTTTTTCCTTCAGCTCCGCAAAATCGCTGCAATGCCACTGAAATGTCTCGTTGAAATGCTCACACAGGGCCTTCCGAAAAGGGGTACGCAGCAGCATGCTCCATATTTGGGGGTCTTGCTGGCGCAGCCCGGGCGCCTGAGGGTCGAGCGACTGAAGCCAGGCCACCAGCTCATGCAGGTACAACTCCGGCTTGCCAGACGAAAGCCTCAGCCGGTAGTCCGGCAGAAGTTCCCAGGCATTGAACCATTTCCACCAGTAGGTTTGAAAGTCGGTTTTACTCAGCTGCCTGCTCTGGCCGCTTTCGTCCTTTATGATGCTTTGCCCATACACACGCAGCAGGGGAAACTCCCCCAGGTCCTTCAGGCTGAGCGTGTCCATACCTGCCGGCAGCAGGCTACTATAGGGTTCAAACTGGGCTTCGGCTTCTTCAAAAGTGGTAGGTACAGGCGGGCATTCGACCTTCAGCAGCTTATGGCAGCTGTGAGCTACCTTGAGCAGTAGCAGCCTGGCCAGCACATACAGGGTATGGCTCCATGCCAACCGGACGCACTGCTGCTCTTCTTCCTGCCTCTGTAGGCGCACATGCTGGTACAACAGCTGAAACAAGCCGGTAGCAGGTTGTGCGCCGGCCTGTCCGTTTTTTGATTTTTTGCTTTCTAATCCAAGTAGATATCCCAGTTCCTGCAAAATCCGCTCATCACCTTTGGGGGCGGGGGGCGGCAGCTTGAAAAGGTGCCGGCGGGAAAGTAACTTCTGAAGGCCGATGAGCCTGTTCATGTCCTGCTCTTCATCGTTCTTCAGTTGCTCCTGCAAGCCGTAAAGGTTGAAGCAAGTGAAGGGGATGGAAGCGATGGGTAGTTGTTGTTTAAGTACATGCTTCCAACTAGCTGGTTCTGAGAGATTTGACTCAATTACTTTCCAGATTGACTCCTCCGTACCTTCTGCATGCTTCAGCCACTTTACCAGCGCCCGGGTATCAAACACATACCATTCATACATATTGGTGATGATGAGATGTTTGATATCTTGCTGGCCATCAAGGTGATAATGGTACAAAAAGGCGAGCAGCATCTGCCAAAAAACCTCTTTGTCCAGCTTAGATCTGCTGATCATGGCTGCCCGGTCCAGGGGACTCAGCGGCATACATATCAGGCTGAGTTGATTGTTCTCCCATGCCACAATGTGTTGCTGCCGCCAATGCAGGTGGGAGCAAAGGCCCACACATTCTGCCCCCAGCCTGGCCTGCAAAAAGGCCAGCGTGATTTGCCGGAAGCTGCTTGGTTGGGCTTCCGCCGACATGGCCTCATCAGTTTGGCTCAGCAGGCCAGACAAGCTGATGATAAACTGCTGATACTCCTGCCCGGACAGCGGTTGCAATAGATAAGCTTTGTCAATGTTTTCCCAAATGGAAAGGGCCTGGAGCATATTCCGTTTGATAAGTTCTGGAGGCTTGCCTTACAAGCTGCAATCTACAACCTTCGGGGAAAATTTGCATCCATTTGTGGAATTTCCAGCTGAAGCTCCTCCCAATAGAAAACCAATGATCATGAAAACCCCCATAAACTTTCTCCTCTCGCTCACCCTTTCTCTTTTCAGTATGACCTTCTCCCAGGCTCAATCTGAGGTGTACGGCACGGTCCGGGATGCGGAAACCGGCTCACCTTTGATTGGCGCTACCGTACTGGCCAAAGGTACCAGTTGGGGCGTATTAACCGACAACAATGGACAATACCAATTGCAACTGCCTCCCGGTAAGTATCACATAGAGGTTGCTTTTGTGGGGTATGAATCCTTTGAATCAAAAAAGCTGCAGCTGCAGGCAGGAATCCGCCTGCAGTTAGATGTAGCCCTGCAAACGGGAAGCCAGGCGCTGGATGAAGTGGCGGTAACGGGATATTCCACCTCAAAAATACGGGTGCGAGTGCCGGGTATCCGTCTCAAACCACGCCCGGAAAAGAAAGGTATAGCAGGAGCCTCAGTTGCGGCTGAAAGCAGGCCTTATCAGCCGCCTTACCACACCGAAAACTATAGCCACATCGTAGAAAACAATTTCAAGGAAGTACTCAACGAGCCGCTTTCTACTTTTTCCATTGATGTGGACCGGGCTGCTTATGCCAATGTAAGGCGCTTTCTGCGGCAAAATCAGCTACCTCCGCCCGATGCAGTGCGCATAGAGGAATTGGTCAACTATTTTAGCTATGATTATCCCCAACCCAAAGGAGTTCATCCCTTTGCCATACATACTGAAATAGCCAGGGCGCCCTGGAAGCAGCAGCATTGGTTGCTTCAGATTGGGATTAAAGGCAGGGAACTGGAGATGCAATCTGCTCCGCCCAATAACCTGGTGTTTTTGCTGGACGTTTCAGGTTCTATGAACTCGCCGGATAAATTGCCCCTACTGAAGCAGGCTTTCCAGCTGCTGATCAATGAAATGCGCCCCCAGGACCGCATGGCCATCGTGGTATATGCCGGTGCAGCAGGTCTGGTACTGCCTTCTACCCCGGGTTCACAAAAGGAACGGATACGGGCAGCCATTGAGCGCCTGGAAGCCGGAGGCTCCACCGCGGGCGGAGCTGGCATTCAGTTGGCCTACCAGACGGCCCTGGATCATTACCTGGAAAACGGCAACAACCGGGTGATACTTGCCACCGACGGCGATTTCAATGTAGGCATTAGCAGCGAGGGGGGATTAGTAAGGCTCATTGAAGAAAAAAGGAAAGCAGGAGTGTATCTCACCGTGCTGGGCTTTGGTACCGGCAACTACCAGGACGCCAAAATGGAACAGCTGGCCGACAAGGGCAATGGTAACTATGCCTATATTGACAATGTGCTGGAAGCCAAAAAGGTGCTGGTCAAAGAGATGAGCGGTACCCTTTATACCATTGCGAAAGATGTGAAAATTCAGATAGAATTTAACCCCCAACATGTGAAGGCCTACCGCCTGATCGGCTATGAAAACCGCCTGCTCAACAAGGAGGATTTCAATGACGACACCAAAGATGCCGGTGAGCTGGGGGCAGGGCATACGGTAACGGCTCTGTATGAGCTGATTCCAGCTACGGAGAACACCGAACTGGCTTCGGTGGACCCGCTCAAATATCAGCAAATACATCCCACTCAGGCGGCCAACAGCGAAGAGGTGATGACCATCAAATTTCGCTACAAAGCGCCAGAGGCCAGTGAAAGTACCCTCATGCTGCATACGCTGGAGTACGAAGAGGTGAATGCAATGAACAAAGCCAGTGCAAACCTCCGCTTTGCGTCGGCCGTAGCCGAATTTGGCATGCTGCTGCGCGACTCCAAATTCCGGGAGCAGGCCAGCTTTGAATCTCTGATTGCCCGGGCCCGCTCCGCAAAGGGAAAAGATGAAGAGGGTTACCGGGCGGAGTTTATTCATCTGGCCGAAACGGCTTCCCTGCTAAAATCAGGCGGGGCGCAGAGATAACAATCAAAAAGGCCTATTCGGAGTAATCATAAAACCCCTTGCCGCTTTTGCGTCCCAGGTGGCCGGCCGTGACCATCTTGCGCAACAGCGGACAGGGGGCATACTTGGGCTGCCCAAACCCCTGATGCAATACCTCCAATATGGCCAAACAAACATCCAGGCCGATGAAGTCGGCCAGTTGCAGGGGCCCCATGGGATGGGCCATGCCCAACTTCATCACGGTATCGATTTCCTCCACTCCTGCTACCCCTTCAAAGAGGGTGTAAATGGCCTCGTTGATCATGGGCATGAGAATGCGGTTGGCCACAAAACCGGGATAATCCTGCACCACCACCGGCACTTTGCCCAGGTCTTTGGCAAGCGCTACCACCTGATTTTCTACCTCGCCCGTGGTATCGTATCCACTTATGACCTCCACCAGTTTCATCACCGGCACGGGGTTCATAAAGTGCATACCTATTACTTTTTCGCTGCGGTTGGTGATGGCACCAATGGTGGTAATGCTGATGGAGGACGTATTGCTGGCAAGTATGGCATGCTCAGGTGCATACTCGTCAATTTCTTTAAAAATGTGCAGCTTGAGGTCTGCATTTTCCGTAGCGGCCTCCACCACCAGGTCACACTCAGCCACCGCAGCCTTTATTTCAACAAAGGTGTTGATTCTGTCCAGGGCAGCGGCTTTTTCTTTTTCCGTCAGCAGTTCTTTTTTAATCTGGCGGTCCATATTTTTAGCAATGGTAGAAAGCGCCCGGTCGAGTGCTTCCTCCGAAATGTCGGCCAGGTTGACCTGATAGCCCTTTTGGGCAAATACATGTGCAATGCCATTGCCCATGGTGCCTGCGCCTATGACGGCAATTTTTGAAAATTGTTTAATCATGATGTTTTATTGGCTGTCTTTATAGATTGCTATTGCTGTACGGCCATCGGCTGTTACATAGCCTCTGAACATACCGGGCGTATTGAAAGGCATGACGAAGTTGCCGCCTTTATCCACGGCAATCAGTCCGCCGCTGCCGCCCTGCTCTTTGAGTTTTTGGTGAATAATATACTGAGTGGCCTGCTGCAGGCTTTCGCCTTTGTACAGCATCCTGGCCGATACATCGTAGGCTACCACATTGCGTATGTAGTATTCTCCGTGGCCCGTGCAGGAAACGGCACAACTCTGGTTGTTGGCATAAGTACCGGCCCCGATAATGGGTGCATCTCCTACCCTGCCCCAGCGCTTGTTGGTCATCCCGCCGGTAGAGGTACCGGCGGCCAGGTTGCCGGCCTGGTCCAGGGCTACGGCGCCTACCGTACCGTATTTCTTCTTCACAGGCTCCTCCGCATCGTGGTCCAGGCTCACTTCTTCGGTGCCCTTGCGCTTTTCCAGTTGTTTCAATCGTTCTTCCGTATAGAAGTAGCTGTTTTCTACGGTCTCAAGCCCATGCTCACGTGCAAACTCGTCGGCACCTGAGCCTGCCAGCATGACATGCACCGAGCTGTCCATCACCAGGCGTGCTGCTGAAATGGGATTTTTTACCGTTCTGACCCCTGCTACTGCCCCGGCATTCAAACTGTTGCCGTCCATAAACGAGGCATCCAGCTCCACCGTTCCGGCATTGGTAAACACAGCCCCTTTGCCTGCATTAAACAACGGAGCATCTTCCATCACCCGTATTGCCGCTTCTACTGCGTCCATAGCAGCCCCTCCCGCACGTAGAATCTGCTCCCCGGCATTCAGGGCTGCCTGTAGCACCTGGCGGTAGGCCTGCTCTTTTTCTGCTGTCATCAGTTCCTGTTTGATGGTGCCGGCTCCTCCGTGTATGACCAGTACGTAATCCGGTCTGGCAGATGCTTCTTTCCGGCCGGCTTCTTCCCTACAAGCTGTTAGAATCATGGTTGCGAATAATAGGTAAATCAACTGTTTCATGGGTCCGGAGTTGTTGCTTCTGAATGTTGCGGCACAAAGGTAAACATTTCACTCATTTTGTGGAAAGACAACCGCAAAGCCCTCGCTATACGGATATTTCAACTGAAAACCCTAACTTCACGTCTGAAAAACACGCCTATGCTTGTCAAAAAGTGCGGGAAAAAGTATGTATGGACCTTGCTGGCCTTCATCATGGCGGCAGGCTGTACCTCTTCTCCCCCTTCTCCCTATGAACAACTGACCCATAAACAGCTTCCTCACTTCCGGATTCCGGAGGAGTTACAGCTGGAGATCATTGCAGCTGAGCCGCTGCTAGTCAATCCCCTCTACATGGAGGTGGATGAATACGGCAGGTTGTTTGTACTGGAGGCTACAGCGGTAAGGGAAGGGAGCGATTATACAGCCAGGATCAGCCAGCTCATAGACACCAACCTGGATGGCTATCCCGATCAGCGGCTAACCTTTGCAGATGGGCTGGCTTCGCCCACTGGCATGCTGCGCTGGAAAAATGGCTTTCTGCTTACTTCGGCTGCTTCGGTGAGTTTTCTGGCCGACACCAATGATGACCAGCAGGCCGATATGCGGGAAGTGCTTTTTGAGGCCAGGCATTCCTATACCAAAACAAAGGGCCTGCATGCACCGGTTTTGGGAATAGACAACCAGGTATATATTGCCAATGGCTATATTGACAGCCTGTACTGCCCCTTGTCGGCTGCGGAATCTGGCAAGGGGCAAATTTTCAGCTCGGAAGGCAGGAGTATGAGGTTGTTGCCGGATTCAGTCCGGCTTAGCCCTACGGCCAGCCAGGCCCATTTCGGACATGGCTTTGACCCCTCTGGCAATTACTTTGTATCAAATGACAGCTGCCTGCTGGGGCATGAGGTGGTGGCTTATCCTTACTTGCTTCAAAATCCACCTTTGCTTAGCTGGTCTGCCGTTCAGTGCATGCTGGCAGATAGTGGCAGCAGCGGCCAATTGCCGGGCATGCCTGTGGCTCCCGGCCTCCCCTTGCTGGAGGGCCCCATGTTTCACATCTACGAAGGGGCCCACTTAGGTGCAGCCTACAGCCAGGTTGTGTTGGTTTCACAGCCCGGCAAGCGAAGTCATATTCGCGCCTTCTTCCTTGAGCAAGACAAGTCTTCATTCCGGCTAACCTCCCCCGATAGCAGCAGCCTGTTCTTCTCAAGCAGTGACTCCACCTTCTATCCCTCCGGGATATTTGGGGGCCCAGATGGGGCATTGTACATACTGGATTATTCAAGCGCTCCCAATCAGGGAAGAATATACCGCCTATCGCAGAAAAACAGTGCACCTTTTTCCTGGCTGGGCAGGTTGCTATTGGGCAAAAGCAGTGTTTCCAGCCTGGTACAGACCCTGGAAACGCCCAATGTTTGGTGGCGGAAACAAGCACAGCGGCTGTTGCTTCATCGGGAAGATACCCAAATGAGGGAGGCATTGTTTGAACTGATCAAGAACAGTGAATTTCCCCTTGCCAAAGTCCATGCCCTGTGGACCCTGCAGCACTTTCAACTCAACGATCCCATTAGCCTGGACCTGGCTTTGAAAGACCCCGATGCGGTGGTGCGCAGGCATGCCATCAAAATCACGGAAATTTACCGCCAGCGACACCCCGTTTTGCTGAGGCAACTGCTAAAAATGACCACTGAGAAAGACCCGCAGGTGCGCCTTCAGCTACTTTGCAGCCTGGGTTTCAGCAATCATTCAAGCAGCAACCTCGTGCGCCGCTATTTACTCAACAAAGATATAGCCGACCACTGGGTGCACCTGGCCGCCCTGAGTTCCATGCGCGAAATAGAACTGCCTACCCTTATTCAACTGGTGTCAGACTGGGAAGAACCCACTGCGAGTAGGCAGGAGTTTATCGAAGAGATCAGCCGGCTGATCGGGCAAAATGCCGGGTCCGAAACCATAGAAGAACTACTGGCTTTCCTGAACGAGCAGGCCGCGAACCGGCCCTGGTGGCTGGAGTCATGTATCAGGGGATTGAGGCAGGGAATAAACGAAGCCAGCAGCCCAGTTGAACTGTCCGCTGTCAGGATCAGGCAGCTGAGCCGCCTTTCAGAATTATTTTAGCCATATTCCGTTGTGAAAACTGATTGCTACCGTTCATAATTCAACGGATTGAGGGCAGGGGGCGACCAGTGCAGAAAGAACTCCTTTACCTTTCTTTTGTTATACCCTTCCCCCTCCTCCAGGTAAAAAGAGTTTTGGGTGTGCAGGCGCTTTCCGCTTGCGTCCAGTACCACCAGTACGGGAAAGCCGAAGCGCTGGGGGTAGCCCAGTTCCGCCATCAGGGGCAGGTTTTGGTTTTCCCGGCTGAAGTTGACATGCAGGCGCACATAATGGCGGCTGGCGATGGAATCCAGCCCGGCATCGTTCTTTACAAAGTCGTGAAAACGTATGCACCAACTACACCAGTTTCCACCAATTTGGAGCAGCAGGTGCTTGTTTTCAGCTTTGGCAATGGTCAGGGCTGAGTCGATTTCGGCGCGGGCGTCGGCCTGGGGATTGTAGAGCCTGGGAGAGGTGGGCTGTGCATACAGCATAGAAGAACTGAACAGCAGCAGCAGCAGAGCTGATGCACAATAAAATAAATGCGAACCTTTCATTTTCTCAAGTTGTTTAGGTTTTGGAAGGAAATATACAAAAAAAAATGTACCTTTAGAGTTAGAGACAGGCTTCGCCCTGCATGGAGCAGATATTATCACTTTCACCTCAAAGGTTTTTAGGATGCGTACACTGGAAGAACTAAAAGGCTTTGAACGGGAAACAGATACCCGGAATGAACCTCAACCCGTTATGACCAATTATTTTTTAGGCATTGGCATCAATGAATATGAACATTGGCCCAAGCTCAACAATGCCTGCAAAGATGTGCAGGACATTGCCGGTTTGCTGCAAAATTTTTACGAATTTGATCCCATCAACAGCAAGTTGTTGCTCAATGAAGCGGCCAGCTACGACAACATCATCATGACTTTTGAGGAGTATGTAAACCGCCTGAATGAGGACGAGAACTTGCTGATTTACTACTCCGGACACGGTCATTTGCTCCGCCGCCCCAACAAAACCAACCGCGGATTCTGGATTCCGGTGGATGCCAGGGAAAATCAGCCATCAGACTACCTTTCCAACACCCGCCTACGGGACTACATTGCCGACTTATCGGCCCGGCACGTGCTGTTGATTTCTGATTCCTGTTTTTCGGGCACCATATTCATGCAGGGCAGCACCCGCTCAAAGGGGGCACTGAAGGAGCTGCAGGCAAAACCTTCGCGCTGGGCGCTGTGCTCTGGCAGGCATGACGAGCTGGTACACGATGGCCCTCCGGGAGAGAACAGCCCCTTTGCTGCCAGCATACTGCACGTGCTCACCCATCATGCAGAACAGGGAATCAACATACTCGAGCTGGTAGATGAAGTGATGAAACGCACCCGCGAAGAATACGACCAGTTGCCCGAAGGCCGGCCCCTGCAACGCAGCGGACATAAAGGCGGCCAGTTTGTGTTTCGGCGCAGGCTGAACGAGGAAGACTTCTGGCAGCAGATACGCCAAACCCATAAGCTCAGGGCCTACCAGCGCTACCTGAGCATCTTCCCGGGGGGAAAATTTGAACAAGAAGCCCAGGAGGCCATTTCTTTGCTGGAAGACGAGTCGGCCTGGCTGAAGTGCGTAAAGCAAAATACCCTGGAGGCTTACAATGCCTACCTGCTGGAAAATCTCCAGGGTGCACATCGCGAAGAGGCCTACAGCCGCCTGCGCGAGCTGGAAGAACAACAACTGTGGGAAAAAGCCCGCAACGGGCGCATGCTTCACCTCCTTCATCGCTACCTCAACCACTTTCCCAATGGAAAGTTTGCCGAAGAGGCCCGCCGTTTAGCTCAAAATTATGATTACGATTATGAACATGAAGATGCTGGTGATAATCCTCCCCCTGCTTCGCTTCTCAGAAATCCCCATACGTCTGATTCTGAACGCAAGCCCACAGATGAAATCAGTCGCATCATGCTGCCCGAAATGGTGGAAGTACCCCGGGGTACCTTCGAAATGGGCGGAAGCATGTTCAGGCGGGAGCAACCCATTCATCAGGTAAAGCTGGCGGCATTTAAGCTGGCCAAATACCCGGTGACCTTTGAGGAATACGAGGCTTATTGTAAAGCCCGTAACAAACCCCTGCCTTCTGATGAAGGCTGGGGAAGGGGAAAACATCCCGTTATCAATGTCAGTTGGGACGATGCTGTGGCCTACTGCAACTGGCTCAGTGAGGAGTCGGGATATACACCGGTGTATATGCAGCTGCAACAGGGCCTGTTTGAAGCCAACCTGCACGCCAATGGTTTCCGGCTACCCACCGAAGCAGAGTGGGAGTATGCAGCCCGGGGTGGCCCCTGGAGCATGGGCGACACCCTTTACGCAGGAGGCAATTTGCTGGACAGCCTGGGCTGGTACGAGGAGAATTCGGGCAAGCGCACCCACCCGGTGGGTTTGTGGAAGCCCAATGAACTGGGCCTGTACGACATGAGCGGCAATGTATATGAGTGGTGCCACGACTACTGGGGCTACGGCTATTACAAGCAATTTGAAGGCATCATGGCCCAAAATCCCGCGGGGCCGGAAAAGGGCAGCTCCCGTGTCATACGCGGAGGTGGCCACAGCAGCAGCCAGGCCTATTGCCGGGTAAGTTACCGCGAGGATTTTCAGCCTGGCAAAGGGGCCGACTTCATTGGCTTCAGGGTAGCCCAAAACTTATAGACTCATGCCACGATTCCCATAAATACATACTCCAACAAATAGGAAATAATGAGGGTAAGCAGGCCCAGCAGGAAAAAATAAGGTAGGTATCTGCCCCAGCTCATCTCCCAAAATTTGCGCATGCTTCGGATGTTCACCACCATGAAATAAACAATCATCACCAGCTCCAGCAGCAAAAGCGCTACCACCACTGCCATCATATTGCTTCCTATTGTATCTGCTTTGGTTGCAACCAGAATCAGAATGAATACCAACAAAGTGGTATGTATGAGGATCATGCCCTGGGAGAGGGAAGTAAGCTTGAGAAATTGCTGAAAAGACTGGGGCTTAGGAGCCACCCGCTTAAAGATGTGGTAAGCTACCCAGGCATAGGCCAGCACCACCACGGCCACATATACCGAAGCCAGCACCGGATAATCCACAAAAGCCTTGAGCAGCCCCAAATCATCCTGGGAATCCTGTCCTGCCCCCTGGCTCTCCAGCTTGGAGCTCATGAGCGCCACCACGCCAAAATAAAACACAAAGGCAAAGCCCAAAAAGCTAAAGGGATGGGCCTCGGCTTCGGCTTCGGGCTGTTTGATGAGTTGTAGAATTTTACTCACAGGCCGCAGGTGGAGGTTAAAGAAGAGGCGAATGTTTTTGGTCAGGCCGGGAATGGGCAATATGCGGTCCAGAAAATCCCCCACCACGGTATAAGTCAATACAGTGGGTTGGCGCCTGGGCGGCTGCCCCCCTGCGGGCTGTTCCTCGCCGGGCTGCAGCACCCGCGTAGCCTCGTTTCTCAACGGAGCGGTACGGCCCCTGCCGGCATGCAGGTATTCCTCCCACTGCAGGGGCACTTTGCCTGCCAGCATCACCTCATCGCCCGCATGCAGGTAAAACGGCTGGTGCGGCTTCAGGGCACGCTGGTTCACCAGCGTCTGGTTGGTGCTGTCGCAATCCTCTATGGTACAGCTACGATCCGGGTGGATGCGCAAAATGGCGTGCCTGCGGCTGACGCTCTTCTTGCCGTCATCCAGTACAATGTCGCACTCCTTATGCCTGCCAATCAAATAAGTTGTCATTATTCAGTAAATATGCGTTCACCCCGGCCACTGCGGAAAAAGACTATTAGCTAAAAAAAGCCGGATTTGTAATGAAAATAATTGCCAAAAATTTGCTCTATATTAAAAAAAAATACTTAATTTAACACAAAATATTACAAAAGCGTCTTTACAACAATTGGAAACACCTTAGCTAGCCTGCATAACAACATTCCTTTCTCTATATATAACTCCTTGTTTTTCAGTAATTTTTACACAAAAAACAGGAGGGAAATATAAATAGCAGAGAATTGATTTAAAGTTTTTTTGAAAATAAAAAAACTGCGACGATCTTGTAGAAAATACTACTAATCAACAAGTTGTCGCAGT